>PWNO01000163.1 GCA_003557765.1 Bacteroidales bacterium | reverse complement strand
TCTCCAGCCACCGGATCAAATGAAGAGCCACCCCTGCGCCAGTTGTTGCCATCGCCGTCTTTGTCGATTGCCAGCCAGCAATGCGGTGGCACGATGCCATCTGCAAATGATTCACTAAATGGTATGCCGGTTGGTTCGCATGGTGTAAAAGCCACTGCTGTGCGCCCCCACGACCAGGTATGGTTCTCATCATAAGAAAATGCCTTGTAATACTGGTGTGTGCCTGCTCCCAATCCGGAGTGGGTAAATTCGCTGGCTGCCCCTGCATATATTACATTGCCGCCTCCTGCTAAGGTTTCGCCAGGGCCGTATGCAGTGCCGTCCTCCGGTCTTCCAAAAACAGGATCATGCGACCAAGCCAGCATCACATTATTGTTGCTGCTGTTTTTTATCCAGGATAGCTGAACCTGGCTGGTATTTATTGCAGAGGCGTTGAGGTTTCCGGGGTTTGCGACGCCAAACAGAATGCCCTCCAGGTCTTTCAGTGCATTGTAAGCATTCAAACGGCCTGACCCAAGCAAGTTCTCATAATTTGGATTCAGATGGTTGATCTCATCGGTATTGCTGATCAAGAGGTCATGCACGTCTGCCGCTGAAAGCCCTGCCTGGTGCCTGTGCCCATAAGAAACCAGGAGTGCAGCAGCTCCGGAAACGTGTGGGCAGGCCATGGATGTACCCATTTTATAGCTGTATTGACTGTTAACATCGGTGCTGAGGATACCGGTTTCATGCTGTATGTGAGTCTCACCGCCGGGCGCTGAAATGTCAATCCATATACCAAAATTTGAATAAAATGGTCTGATGTCGTTGTTGTTTGTAGCTGCCACGGCGAGGGTTCCTGAATAATAACCGGGGTAGTAAATACCACCCGAGTTGTCGTTTCCGGCACCAAATATCGAGATGCCGCCATTCAAGACATCCCCGCCGCCATTGGCATTGAAATAATCAATGGCATCGAGCAGGATTTGCTGGTATGTGCCCTCGTGGGTGTATTTCCAGCTGTTTTGGGCAATGGCAGCACCATTGTCGGCAGCGTAAATAAAGGCCAGGTCGAGGGCTCCGGACACACCGCCGGGACTGAAAATCTGGCAAGACATGATGCGAACCCCGGGCGAATCACCCCAACCTCCTGCCACACCTGCCACACCGGTTGCATTATTGTTTAAGGCAGCCACCGTGCCGGCTACGTGTGTTCCATGGCTGCCCGGCACAATGACAGGCGAATCATCAACGAAGTTGTAACCAATGCCTTCCCACATATTTGCAGCCAGGTCAGGATGGTCATATTGTACGCCCATATCGAGCACTGCAACGATCACATCGGCATGGCCTGTTTCCATTTCCCAGGCAGCGGGTAAGCCAATGTCGCTTCCAGGAGTGCCGCCGGCCTGACCGGTATTTTGATAGTGCCATTGAAAAGCAAACAACGGATCATCAGGCACCCACTCGATTGGGCGCAATTGTCCCGAATGATCATCAATTGCTTTAAAATCAGAAGAAAGGATGTCGGCACCCACCGAAAGTATGGGCTCAACCCTGAAAACAGGTTCTGCGAAAGCTATCTCCGGTAATTCCATAAATCTGCTTACCACTTCTCTGACATCTGTTTCAGCATCGTACTCCACTTCATACCATAAATGAAAACCCCAAGCCCTGTGCCTGTTGCGGTATTTTTCAGCATTGCGCGACGTCTGGTAGTAGGTGTTCATTATTTGCCGGTAACTTTTTACATCATAATGTATGTTCAGTGCATCCAATGCATCAATTCCGGTCGCCAGGAAGGATTCCTCCTCATTCATTATGATGTAGCCAGGCAACAAACCGTCAGCACCGGGCTGCAACCTGATCAACATCTTTCCCGGAGCCCAGGCGTCGGCATTGATGCTGTTTAAGTCAATGGGCGGCCGCTCCCCTCTTACCACCTGATAGGGAACCTTCGTTTCATCAAAAGCTGAAAATAGCGCTTCACCGGCAAAAGCGGTGGCAATTAAAAACCATGTGATGCTTGTTGCTGCAAAAAGCAATCGAATATGTCGGTATAATCCATTCATCTTTTAACCTATTATGTCTTGTGTTTTTGGTTCATTTAGCTTTCAAGCCTACTAGGTGAAGAGCCTCCAAAATCTCTCTGTGTTACTTTGTGATATCCTTTGTGTCCTTCGTGTCTTTGTGGTGAATCTTTTTCAACAAGAAGATTCACAGAGTCCATTTGTTTATTTGCTTTAATATATTCGATTCATCAATAATCCATATTTATTCTTTAATGATTCTGATAACCACCTGTTCACCCTGTTCTCCGTAAAGGAAAAGCAGGTAAACACCCTCGCGCAATGCACCGGTTTGAAGGCTATGATAGGGCTGCTTTTTAAGAGGCTCTTCCAAGATCATCTGCCCGGTTACGGATTTAATTATCAGGGTATTCGCCCACTCAATACCTTCAACAACCAATGAGTTATGGAAGGGATTTGGATATACCTTGACTCGTTCTGCCAAGCTTTCATCTACTGAAACCGGCAGCAGGTTTACATTTACCAGCACATCACCGCCTGACACAAAGAAAACACCGTTAAAGACCTGGTATCCATCAACCCTTATCTCATAAGGATAAGTTCCGTTGGGCAATTCTGTGGTTGCGATTCCGTCTGCACCGGTGTTCAAGTCATACTCTTCTTTGATGGTTATCAGGGCATTTTCGATGGGCAAGTTTTCTTCACCTGTTACCTCAAAAGTGACCTGGTAATAGATTATTTCATCAATTATAGTGAGTATTACCACTTCGCTGTAGAGTGCGCCGCAGTCGCCGGCAACAAGGCAATAATACTCGCCCGCATCGCCTTGTACAACGTTTACCAGTCGCAACTCCTCCTGGTCGGCTCCGGCAATGGCCTGGTCATTGAAAAACCATTGATAAGTAAGATTATCGCCGATGCCCCCGACAGAAAAGCTAACGTTTTCTCCCAGGTATGCTTCTTTAGATTGCGGATGTGTGTGAATGAAGGTGTTGCCCTCTGTAAGGGTCACTGTGGTTCCGCCCGACTGGTACAATATATTTTTGCCTTCAGGGCTTGAAACCAGCGCCCTGGCAAATGAGATAGGATAAGCACCGGGTTCATTCATGGTATAAAGGTCGAAGGCAAGTACAACGCCGTCAGAACCTTCATAAACCTGGTTTACAATTGAGTAGCTCATTATCCGCAAGGTGTTTTCTTTTGGGATTGAGGTGACTACCGTATGGTTTTCGCCCCTCGGCAACGCGGCGGAGCCTTTCCTGTAACTAAACCCTTCGGGCAAAGCGACGTCAAGCTGAAAGGCAACAGCCGGCTCAGGGTTGTGTAATTCGACTTCCATTCTCACAAAGCCAGGCGCACAGGCTGTCACGGGTTGCATGTTCAGAAAAGCCTTGGGTTCTCCTTCTGCAATTTTGATATCATCCATGAACCAGGCGTGGGCAATCATGCTGCCCTCATACACAAAACCGATGTATATCTGATGACCGGCAAAGGCGTTCAGCGGAATGTCGGTCTCTTGCCATGCCTGTGTTACCTCTTCCGCTTCCCAAACCAATTGGAAATCACCTGAAGCAGGATCTGAAGAGC
>PWNO01000071.1 GCA_003557765.1 Bacteroidales bacterium | reverse complement strand
TGCAAACACGCATTGTGGCCACCGCTCTTTCGCGGAGGCTCGGCACTCAGAATGACAGGAGACACTAAACCATAAACCCGTAACCACAAACTACAAACTACAAACTACAAACCCGTAACCATCAACCAGAAATTAGCAACCAGAAATTAGTAACCAGAAATTAGCAACCAGTAACCATAAACAGTAAACCAATGAAAAAAATGACATTTTTACTTGCCGGACTATTCTTAGTGATTGTTGTGCTTGTGGGCATGAAGGCCTGCGGGCCGGCAGCTGAAACCGAAAATGTTGTCGTAAGTACCGTTGTACCTCCTGCCTGGAGCATCAATGCGAATATTTATGAGGTGAACACGAGGCAGTTCACCCCTGAAGGCACCTTTGCTGCCTTTGAGGAACACCTTGACCGCCTGCAGGATTTGGGTGTGAACATCCTGTGGTTTATGCCTATACAGCCCATTGGCGAGAAAAACCGCAAAGGCACACTGGGCAGCTATTATTCTATTTCGAACTACACGGCCATCAACCCGGAATTTGGCACCATGGATGACTTCCGCCGTGTGGTGGATGCCATCCACGAGCGCGGCATGTATGTGATCCTCGATTGGGTGGCCAATCATACTGCCTGGGACCACCACTGGACAGAAACGCATCCGCACTACTTTGATTTGGATGAAGACGGTAATTTCCGCCCGCCAAACGAAGACTGGTCGGATGTGATACAGCTCGACTACGACAATGAAGAGTTGCGTGATGCGATGATCGCAGAGATGCGCTTCTGGATAGAAGATGTTGGCATTGATGGCTTCCGTTGCGACGTGGCCGACTATGTGCCCACCGACTTTTGGGTGAGGGCAAGGGCTGAGCTTGAAAGCGTCAAGCCGGTTTTTATGCTGGCAGAAGCTGAAAACCCGGAGTTGCACAAAGAGGCCTTCGAGGCTGGATATGGCTGGCGCTTCCACCATATCCTGAATGATGTGGCCAAAGGGGAGAAAAATGTTGAGGCCATCGACAACTATTTCTTCGAATACAATGCCGGTAACTTTCCGGTCGGCTCATACAAGATGTATTTCATCACCAATCACGATGAAAATTCGTGGGCCGGCACTGAGTTTGACCGCATGGGCGATGGTGTGGAAGCCTTTGCCGTACTAACAGCCACCGTGCCGGGCATGGTGTTGTTGTATAACGGTCAGGAAGCAGGTTTTGATCGTATGCTGGAGTTTTTTGAGAAAGACCAAATCGACTGGGGCGACTTTAAATACCACGATTTCTATAAAGCCCTGCTGGGGCTCAAGGCGCGCAACAAAGCCTTATGGAATGGCGCCCACGGTGGTGATATCATTAGGGTAAACACCTGTCACGACAACCAGATCTTTGCCTTCGTGCGCGAAAAGGATGGCGACAGGGTGTTTGTGGTACTGAACCTCGCCGATGAGGCCCACCGTCCGATGCTCATGGGCGAACAGCATTTCGGCACCTACCGCGAGCTCTTTACCGGTGAAGTACAAACCTTTGACCGCCAAATGAGCATTGAACTGGAACCCTGGGGGTACAAAGTGTTTGAGGGAATATAGTAAATGTGCAAATTTGTAGATGTGCAGATGTGCAAATGTGCAAATGTGTAAATGTGCAGATGTGTCAATGCAGATGTATGTTTGTAAACTTTTTGTTTAAGTTATGGTTTATTTGTACATTTATAATCTAAACTAATGAACCAATGACTACCAAAAACCATATAATTATGACCATCAGGGCTCATAAAGAGGAGCTCTTGAAATATGGTGTTCAGCGAGTGGGATTGTTTGGTTCGTATGCAAGAGGCAATCATTCTGCTACGAGCGATATTGATATATTGATTGATTTTGAAGATGACAAGGAGAGTTATGATAACTTGATGGCAGCATATGATTTATTTGAAAACATGTTTGAAAATCAACAAGTTGATATCGTTACGAAAAACGGTTTAAGCCCATACATAGGCCCAAAAATATTACAGGAGGTTTTATATGTCTAAAGACCCTTTGGAATATTTAAAACATATCAGGGATGAGTGTAAGTTTATTCTTTCAGTAACCGTCAATGATTTCTCCAAAGATATGCTCATTGAGGATGAGGTCCAAAAACGTGCAGTAGTGAGAAGCCTTGAGGTCATTGGTGAAGCAACTAAGAAAATCCCCGCTGATTTTAAAGCAAAATGGAGTCATGTTCAATGGAAGCATATGGCTGGCATGAGAGACAGATTGATTCATGATTACATGGGAATCAATTATTCAATTGTTTATGATGTAATAACAAACAAGATTCCCCAGCTTTATGATCAAATAGAATATATTATTGGACATGAAGAATGAGCTTTCTTGATAAAGAGTTTAAGCAAGAAAACTTAGCAATATCCCTGCGGCGATGGCGCTGCCAATGACGCCTGAGACGTTGGCTGCCATGGCATGCATGAGCAGGTGGTTTGTCTTGTCATATTCGAGGCCGATGTGTTGTGACACCCTGGCGCTATCGGGCACTGCCGATACGCCGGAGTTACCGATGAGCGGGTTGATGCGATCGTCGGCAGGGGAAAAGTAGTTCATGACCTTGGCGAAGATCACCCCACTGAAGGTGGCGATGACGAAGGCTGCAGCGCCCAGGCCAAAGATCATCAGCGATTCGGTGGTCAGGAATACGGTGGCTTGCGTGGAAGCTCCCACCGTTAATCCCAGAAAGATGGTTACAATGTCAACCAGCGACGAGCGGGCGGTCTCTGCCAGCCTGTTGGTGACACCGCTTTCCTTCAACAGGTTTCCGAAGAATAGCATTCCCAGTAGTGGCAAGGCCGTGGGCATGATGAAGGTTGTGAGCAATATGCCCACGATGGGGAAGATGATCTTTTCCTGCTTGGGAACGGCACGCGGCGGCTTCATCCTGATAACACGCTCTTTTTTGGTAGTCAGCAGCCTCATGATGGGGGGCTGTATCACCGGCACCAGTGCCATGTAGGAATAGGCTGCAATGGCTATGGGGCCAATGAACTCTGGTGCCAGTTTTGATGAAAGAAATATGGCTGTGGGACCATCGGCACCACCAATGATGGCAATGGCCCCTGCCTGATCGGGTGCAAAACCCAGATAAAGTGAGAAAGAATATGCTGCAAAGATACCAAACTGTGCGGCTGCACCCAGCAGTACCAAGCGCGGTTTCGAAAGTAATGAGCTAAAGTCCGTCATGGCGCCGATACCAAGAAAGATTATGGGTGGATACAAACCCCGTTGTACACCAAAGTAAAGCATGTTTAACACACTGCCCTCCTCATAGATGCCTATCTGCAGGTCAGCATCCAGGTCAAACGGGATGTTCCCGATGATGATGCCAAAACCAATGGGGATCAGCAACAGTGGTTCATAATGTTTTGTGATGGCCAGGTTGATGAAAAACAAACCCACGGCGATCATCACCACATGGCCCCAGGTGAGGTTCGAAAAAGCAGTGTGGCCGGCAAACTCAACCAGCTGCTCATAAATAAAGCTGAAGAATCCGATATCCATGGTCTAATTATTCTCCTATCTCAATTAAGGTGTCACCTTCCATTACTGATTGTCCCGGTCTGACAG
>PWNO01000157.1 GCA_003557765.1 Bacteroidales bacterium | reverse complement strand
TAGAGATATACAACGATATACCGGCAGATGAGAGCCCTGTGGGATACAGCACGCCGGGCACGCTGCTATGGTCAAGGGATTTTGCAAGCGGTGAATACGTGCATGTGCTTGATTTTGTGCACCCACAAGGCTGGTTCAATCCATTAACGGGCATTTATGAAACCTGGGATCACCAAAATTGCTACCAGGTAAACATCAACAACATCCAGGATCCTTTCATCCAGGAAGCTGGCACAATCTACTGGCTGGTAATCAACGCATTTATCACTTCCGACATGAAAGATGAGGTTCAGATTGGCTGGAAAACATCCCCGGATCACTTCCAGGATGTTGCGGTATGGCAGGTGCTTCGTACCTCATGGCAGAAACTACTCGATCCCATAACACAAGATCCGCTCAGCCTGGCATTTGTCATTTCGGGAAGCCCTTTTGCTCCTCCAGAGCATGACCTTCTCTTTAGCCAGGATTATTTTGATGGTGGCCAAGCAGTAACCAGTGCATGGGACCCCGCCTTCCCAATTGATTTTGAAGCTGCTGACAATTTCTACAACGTCGCAGGTGTTGTAGAAGAAGTAGTGTTTTATGGATTGGCAATGAAAATTGTGAACGGTGTATGGCAGGAACAAACACCCGCCGCAACTGAGCCGTTCTTTATCAGGTTTTATGATTATGTGGAAAGCATTGCCCCGGGTTTGGCAGCCCCTGTTGCCGGAACATACCAGGTGGCATTGCTCGATGGCTGGGGCGATGGCTGGGATGATGCCTTACTCAGTGTATTCGTAAACGGAGCACCTGTGCTTGCCAACATAACGCTTGATGATGGCTTCGGACCCGAATACTTCAGCTTTTATGCCAATGCCGGCGATTTTATTTCTACAGAATATACTCCCGGTTTATGGCCTGATGAGAACTATTATGCCATCATCGACCCCGGTGATATCATCATCGCTGAAGATGGCGGCACCTGGGACGATCACGGTAATGAAGCTCCAACAGGAATACCTGCCCAGGGCGATGTAATAGTGCATGAGCCCGATTGGCCAAATCCGGCATCCGAACAAACCATAACGGCAACAGTTCAACATCTTGGTGCGATCTGGAACAACCAGTTGCAGTTATACAAATTCACAGCACCATTGAATAATCCGGTTTTGATGACCAACGGATGGGTGTCAGCACAAATAGATGTTCCAAACGGTTCAGGCACCTGGTTCTTGTGGCTTAATTCAGCTGATGGTGACGATATTGCATGGCAACGGACCGGGGCAGTGAGAGATCACAAGCTGTCTGAAATGCCCCATTTGTCATCCTTCTCATTATTGGAGAAGGATAACACATCCCGTTCTATGTTGACGTATGACCTTGCCCTGGAGTTGTGGGGAGACGAACTGTCTTCATTCATTGTATTAGTGGATGTGCAGCCGGAGGATGGTGGAAGGGTTTTAGGGGCCGGTGAATATGCGACCGGTGCCACCGTAAACTTAACCGCCTTTGCAAATATCGGGTACCAGTTCGTTGAGTGGACAGAACCGGATGGTACTCATCTCAGCGACCAGCTAAATTATAGCTTTATTATGCCTGATTATGATGTAGCACTGATCGCACATTTTGAAGCAGATCCGGTTGTGCCAACCGACTTCTATCTCGCCCCGCTCGGAAAAATCAACCCTGATCCCTGGTACAGGTGGATCAGCGACCCGGACGGAGTTACCAGGGTGAACCTGCTAACAGGCTATCCGGCAGACCAGGTTGTAAGCGTTGATTTTTATTATTCCATGTATGTTGACAGGTCTTTGTGGACATGGTTTTATACCGATACCGACGGCACAAGCAATGCAGCACCCGGCGACCCGGAAACCGAATCCGAACTCAACGACGGCTGGAGCGGATACCTGCCACACGAAATGCTGGATGTCGAAACAGCTGAACTGCATTTCAAGGCAATCTTAACGCTATCAGAACTTGAAACGATAGAAGTAGTTGCTCCATTTACACTGAATTATACCGTTACACCACCCAATGCATTCATCATCATTGATGAAAATGAAGTGCTTGTTGAAGACATCTACTATACCGACCAGGAAGAGCTCAGCCTGTTCTTCGTGCCCTTGCATGACTATTTTGGAGACGTGATGTTTCAAACCAAGCAGGAGCTGCCTGCAGAATATGATAAAGGCACACCTTTTATCTCACAACCAGATTCCATTACATGCGGACCTGCAGCCGCCGCCATGTGCCTGAAATATTTTGCCGAATTAAGCCCTGAGCAGTATGGTCACATTGTTGGAGAATATACTGATGCAGAATTAGTTGAAGCTCTTTCTGAATACTTTGACACAAAGCCTCCTAAAGGTACAAATACAGATAAAATGGAAAAAGGGTTTAAGGATTGGATTGACAACCATGGTGGAGGGTTCAAAACAGAAGGCTTCAAGCCGTTTAGTGAATTTGGCATTGAAGACATGGTTAAGCATTTGCTGCATGATTACAATCAAAACAATGTAAGTCAGAACATTATTAGCAGGTTCAGGATCGTTGCTGATGACGGGAAAGTATTTTATCACTATATGACCCTGAGCAGTGTTCATGATGTTCTGGGCCAGGGATATACACGGTTTAACTACATGGACCCAGCTGATCCAAATGACCCTTCTGATCCCGGTATCGGCAAGGTATTTTTTGACCTTGATGCACATGGAAACGCAACCAACATCACCTATGCGGACGGGGAGATAATTACAGATTATGCTGAGATAAAACTGCTGGAAAGCATGATGATCTGCCCGAAAGAAGCAGCTATCCTGCCTCCACCCGATGAAGGAGAGATAACCGAAAATCCAGATTCTCCGGTTGAGATAGAGCTCGATTTAACGGAAGAAGGTTCAACAGGTTTACGGGCAAGAGCCACCGACCAGGACGGCAACAAGCATGAGACAGACATTGTTGTTAGGAGAACAGCACCAGCTACTTGCCCCGACGATATTACCGTTGGCTTGGGTGATCCACCGATAACGCTTGCAGGTGGCACACCCCTTGGAGGCACATATTCAGGTCCGCATGTAGTAAATGGTGTGTTTCACCCGGTCGAAACAGGAGAGTTTTTAGTGACCTATGCCGTTCTTTATCCTACCGGATTCCTGACCGATTGCGACTTTACCGTTACTGTCATTGGTTACGATTTTGGCGATGCACCCGACGATCCTTATCCCACTTTATTGTCAAGTGACGGCGCCCGGCACGTTGTTGGCCAGGCTCTTTACCTGGGTCAATTGATTGATCAGGAACCAGACGGCCAGCCCTGCCCCTTTGCCCTCGGCGACGACCGTGACGGCAATGATGATGAGGACGGCATCCGCTTCCTCGACTCCTTCTTGCCAGGCGAAACAGTGAGAATAGAGGCCACCGTGCATGGAACAGGTTACCTGAACGCCTGGTTCGACTGGAACGCCAATGGCACTTGGGGAGATCCGTTTGAACATGTGATTGTGAATGAAGCTGTAACGAGCGGGGTTCACATCTTTACAATTAACGTACCTGCTAATGCCCAAACCGGCTTCACCTTTACCCGTTTCCGCCTGACCTCGCAACCAGGTCTGAGCTTCCAGGGCTCTGCCCCCGACGGCGAGGTGGAAGACTACAGG
>PWNO01000240.1 GCA_003557765.1 Bacteroidales bacterium | reverse complement strand
GTCATGCCCTGGAATATCTGAGTCACTCAAAGTTGTAGTAGTGCTCGATGTTCTTATTTGGTGTCCATCAGTAGCCCTACCCCATTGGTATAAGTCGCCGTATGCATCAGCATCGGTACTTGAGAGAGCCACTCTTGAAGCTCCGAGGTTTCGGTCCATCCAGATTTTGTCGGTGGCGGGGTTATAAACCTCTCCAGCTTCAAGAGAAGGTGTTCCACCTACCCACTTGGGTACACCGCCTATCATTTGCAGAGTAGCTCCTTCGTATTCAGCAACTGCAACAGTTACCCATGCAGAACCGTTCCAGTATTGCATCTCACCGACGGTTGTGCCTTCTGCTTGCAAGCCTTTTCCTGTTTCCCTATCAACTTTGCCATCTAATGCTGTATTCATCTCTGTGTTAGTGGCAAAAACTGTTAAGTCCGGTTTATTTGTTAAATCTTCGTAATCTTTATCCCATGCTTCAAATACAGGGTCTGACTCCTCATTCAGATAATCTTCTTGTGCATGATCACCCCAGCCGTGTGCCTCGTTCCAGTTGCTGATATCTGCAGCCTCTATACCGGCAGCGGGGCTGGCATCAAACAGCGGGTCGGCTTCTTCGGTAAGGTAATTCTTAAGATCGCTGATCTGGCTTTCGGTGATCTCACCTGTTAAAACTTCAGATGATCCGGAGTGCAATGCGTAAGGTACACTTAACAGCTGGCTTGTTCCGGTGATGGTGTAATTTGTTCCCCCGGAAGGGTCTGTTTCAGTCTTTATGAAATGCGGACCGGCAGACCAGTCGATCAATGCAAAGTTTCCGGATACGGCTGTTGCATCATCACCACCAATTTCAATACTTACTAGTCCGTTTGCATTGGTGGTGGAAGTATGGGTTTCGACATATACAGCTGCTCCATTTGCTGAACCCTGCAGGATGCTGATCTGCATTCCAATTTCCTGCTCAGCAACAAGATTACCTTCAGTGTCTCTTATTACCGCCTGGTAACTCATCTTGTAGGGTGTTTGTGCGATTGATAATGTTGTAATAAGCATTGCCAGCAAGAGGGAGAAAATGGGTTTCATTATTATTTGGGTTTGTTCGGTTTTGAATTTTATAATGTAGAAACTTAGATAACAATACGGTGACCTGCAATTTTAGATCAGTATAAGGGTTTGACCAGGTTGAAACTAAGTCATTTATTATGTAAATAGCATAATCTTACGACTTATAAAATGTGCCAACTATTAATATTTTATAATAAAGTTAAATACGATGTATGGCTGCAGGTTGTTATGTCCATTGTTCCCACCAGTGTTATCAATAGAAACGGAATGTGTGTGGGCGCCGGCACTAGATACACTCAGAGAATGAGAGTGAGCGCCATCTGTGCTAATATTTAAGTTATGGGTATGAGACCCGGCAGCTCTTGCCACAGTGGCATTAGCACCAATTCCCTGCTGAATTGTGGATGATCCGGAATAACCCGAACTGCCGGTAGTCCCTGAATACGTGTGAGCTCCTGTGGTGTTTGTTGTCCCTAAATGGGTATGATTTCCTGCTGAACCGGTTGACCCTGCATGTGAATGAGCAGGCATTTCATTAACCGTCAGCACATGTTCCTTGGCCCCTCCTGTCTTACCAAGTTCATCAAATTCAGGTTCGGCAGATATGCCCACAGGTATCCTGCTTTGAAGGTCTGGCAGATTAAATGTGGTGCTGCCGTCTCCTTCTCCGTAAGTTGTGCCTATAACCGCAAACAGATCTGCGTATTCAGTCCGGCTCACTTCACTGCCATCACAGATCAGGTATCCGTCAGGAGCAGTGCTTCCGGCAAATATGTTGATAACGCCGGCAGGCATTATGACTGAATTGGGAACCCCGGTCAGGCTGCTGAACTCACCGTCAAATTCACTTTTTGCATCCCAGCTTTCAATATTCTCTTGTGTTATGTCACTGGCGATGGATGCAGCAAACAGGGGGTCGGTTTCTTCTGTCAGATACTCTGCTTCCGCATGGTCCCCCCAGCCGTGAGCTTCGTTCCAGTTATCTAAATCATCATCAACAATAGCAGAAGCTGAACTTTCCATAAACAGAGGGTCAGTTTCCTCAATAATTCCCTCATCATCTGCAACTACCCACTTCTCTGTGTCAGCATCATATTTTAACACCATCCCTGCCTCCAATCCAGTAATATCTATATCAGACAACTCACTGATGGTTTGTTCAGTAATATCAGTAAGGTAGTCTTCCACTGCATGGTCCCCCCAGGAGTGAGCCTCGTTCCAGTTAGAAATATCTGCGTCCTCTATACCGGCAGCAGGGCTGGCATCAAACAGAGGATCATCTTCCCCGGTAAGGTAATTCTGGAGGTCGCTGATCTGGCTTTCGGTGATCTCACCCGTTAAAGCATCAGATGACCCGGAGTGCAATGCATAGGGTACACTTAACAGCTGGCTTGTACCGGTGATGGTGTAATTTGTTTCCCCGGAAGGGTCAGTCTCGGTCTTTATAAAATACGGACCGTCGGACCAGTCGATCGATGCAAAGTTTCCGGATATGGCTGTACCATCATCGCCACCTATCTCAATACTCACAAGTCCGTTTGCATTGGTGACGGGGGTTTGGGTTTCAACATATACAGCTGCTCCATTTGCTGTTCCCTGCAGGATGCTGATCTGCATTCCAATTTCCTGCTCAGTAACAAGGCCGCCCGAAGCATCTCTTATTACTGCCTGATAGCTCATTTTATCAGGCACCTGTGCAATTGATGCTGCTGCTAATGTAACTGTCAATAAAAGCATGTAAATCTTCTTCATAGCTTAAAATTTTAATATTCTGAAGACTTTGATTTCTTCTGAACCGTCAATTACTTTAAGATAATAGATGGCAAATGACCTCCTGTGCTGAAATGCTGTAAGCGAAACAGCACAGAATTGCAATTGTAAGGAGTAAGTATCTTTTAATCATATGCTGTGTGTTTAAACAAGTTTACCACTATTAAGCTAAAAAGGTTACACCCTTACCAGCCTCGGTACACTATCGCATTATTTCGTTTTCACGGCCAGAGGGGTAGCAATAAAAAACCAAAGGGTTGCAGCGTTTAGATGTTGCAACCCTTTCGTATCTGACTTTCCGGGGGCACTGATGGCCAGCCGTTGGGCATACCTGTTAGTGTTTAATAATACGGAATGTTTTTACCTCCTGATAAGAAGGAATGGTCTGGATAACTTTCAAAAAATAGACGGCCGGCACGAGGCTCGTCACTGAAATGGTGGTTTCGATGGCCGTTATTTTCCCTTCCTTGAGCAATCTGCCATTGACATCGTAAAGGAAGTATTCAAGGTTTTCAAAATCGTAGTTATCGACCCTGAGAATAAGATAATCTGTTGCAGGGACCGGGAAGGCTGAAACTGTAAGGTCAATGCCTCCAGCTTCAATAACTGAGGTTACAACCGATATTTCCCAGGGCTGCTGTACGCCCTCGGCTACGGTTCCTTCTTCTCCGGAATAGATAGAATAAAATATCTGCCCGACTGAGTAGCTAACTGAGCCTCCGCTGCCTGTCGCATTTCCTCCCGAGGCAGGAATGACCTCCTGTGCAGAAGAGAAGGGAAGGGAAATGGTGAAAGCCAGTAGTGTTGACAGGAGTCAATGGTT
>PWNO01000059.1 GCA_003557765.1 Bacteroidales bacterium | reverse complement strand
GCTGGTAGTTTTGTGATTGGTGCAGACACTGTGTTTCAGAGCTTCGCAAACGTCATCAGGAATTACGCTGCTCAAGACCTGGTGGATGGTAACCTGGATCCTGAGTTGGTTGAAAAGGCTTATCGTGCTCTCAGCCCAAACTTGCAGGACCAGGGTTTGATTTTGCAGAGTATCGACCTGGTCACTTGTTGGCGGCAGGAAGACCGGCTGTTGGTTGAAGAACAAATTTTTATTCTTGATCAGAAGCTGGCGGATTTAGCCTTTGAAAAACGAATTGCAGAGGTTGAAAATGAGCAGGAGTTAAACACCTTTTTAGAGGCTAATGATCTTCACCTGGCAGCCTCACCACGCATAATTGGCAAAGATCAGCTAGAGAAAGCCGGCAACCTTTATAAAACCTGGATTGGGGGTCAGAGAGTTGAGCAACAACCTGGTAGGAATTTCCGTCTGAAGACTTTGATCAAACAACGGCTTGATGATGCCAGTGAGAGGAAACACAGGGTCTATAAACCCCGTTGGTGGCTTCCGCGAACAGTTTGGATCATTGTTGTCATGGCGGCAGCAATAGGCCTGACTGTTTTCTTGAACCATGCCTCACAGACTCTGGATTGGGCTGGCAGGAATGAGTTTTACATTGCCATTTGGCTGTTTGCCCTGGGTGCTATTCTGGATAGTGGAAAAGCCTTATTCAAGGGTTGGGAAAAATTATTTTCGATGGATATCGAAACGGCAGATACAATTGGATTGGATCAATTGCGGATTAAGAATCGCCAGGTGATTGATCAGCTTGTGCGCGATCAATGTGAAATGGAATTGGGCATTCAAAAAGAAACATTTAATGAGCTGCGCAGCCGGGTGTTTCAAGCAGGGGATACCGACCTGGCCTTGGAAATGCGTCGGATAGAACAAAAAATTGAAGATATTAAAGAAAAAACCAAGTACAAGAATTTTGGCTCGGCTCCTTATTTACAATCTGATATACGAATTTCGGAAAAAACCTGGTTTACGTTCATGGACAATGAAGAATATTTATTAATTCAAGCGGCTCTTCTGACAGAAGCTGCCCATTCTCTACAGGTCTTGTTTAGCAATGCTCAACTCAGTCAGGACTCATTTCAGGAGTATGAAGCTGAACTGGATTCTTTCATGAAAAACTTTTCTGTGCGAGGGCGCATTTTACATACGAAGGAATTAGATCAACTTTAATTATCAAATCTAGGCAGTATTAAAAGGAGGTAGTCGATGATTTTTCAAAGGAAACAAACATGTTCGAGTTGTGGAGAAGTTAATCCACCTGATGGGCGGTATTGTCTGCAATGTGGACAGGCGCTCCCGGGGGGTGAAAAGCGATGTGGTGCTTGCGGCACAACAAACCCAAGTGATGCTGTTTATTGTATGGAATGCAGCCAGCCCTTGGCACAGAGTGAAGCACCGATGATCAGCCAGAACCGTTGGGTGACGGGCGAGCGAGATTTCGCTGTTCGGATTGACACAGATGACCTGGAAGGCGCGCTCAAGAAGGGGGTTAATGTTGAGGCGGGAACGAATGCGATGCTGTTAGAAAATGGCGCCAACATTGGCATGGTGCCGGCAGGCCCCTATGTGTTGACGTCTTTTATGCAAAGATTTGGCAATCTCTTTCGGGCTGGTCTTCCGAAGCAAGTCACCATTTTATTGGTTAAGGTGACACCCACAGATATTGATTTCAAATTGGATGGTCTTTTCTCAAAAGACCCTTTGCGGATTGGGGTGGTTTTAAAGCTGCAGGTTGAGGTCCATGACCCGGCAAAATTTTTAACCAATGTGCTGCGGGGTCGTGAACGGTTTTCTGTGCAAGACTTGCATCAGTTTCTTTATCCAGAGATTGCTGGGGTGGCTGATGAATGGGTTCGTACCCATACGGTTGAACAACTGGCAGATGACTTATCATTGAAGGCGAAATTCGAGCTGACACTTGAGGAAGCCCTCAAACGCACTTTTAATCAAAGCGGCTTAAGATTCTTACAGGTGCGTGCTGTTGAGATGAACCTTGAGGTGTTAGATCGTATCAAGGGTATTAAAAGCGATTATGCTTTACAGGTCAGTGAGAATGAAGCATTGGCTGTTGGAAAAAAACGGCTACTCGATGTTCAACAAGAATTTGACCTGGTTGAGTTGGCGGAAGAAACAGCCAAGGTTGAAAAAGAAGAACGAAAAGTAGAGCTGTATGCCCGTATGCGCCAGGCGGCCAATCAAGATCGAATGAACGAAATCCGCTCTGAAAAAGATTTCCTGGCATTTATTCGGGATATCGATCAGCAAGAATTGCTTGATGAAAAAGAGCAGAAAGAATTATTACGCACCTGGCAAGAACAAGCCGAGGATCACGACATCGCGCGTGCCCATCTACTGGCTAAATTAGAAGTTGAGCAAAAATATGAGCTGCGTAAGGCGGAGCTTGTATCTCGAGCAGACCTTGATGGTGCTGAGCTTGACCATGAACTAGGCGTTGAAGAGCGAAAATTAGATTTCGAGCTGGGTAAAAGGAAAAAAGTTTATGCTGCTGAAGTGGAACTTGAACGTCAGCGCATGCAGATTGAGCAGGAAAGGGAAAGAATCGAACTTGAGAATCAAAAATTGCGGGCACAATCTGAGCGTGAGGAAGAGGCTGCTGATGTAGAATTGGCACAAGACATCCTCAAGAATATGAAAGCCATCCAACGCCTGGATGATGAAGAAAGCCGACGGATAGCTCGGGAGGATGAGTTAGCCCGAGAACGGGCAGCAATTGAATTTGAAACCCAGCGTTTTGAGTTGGAAGAACGGCAGCGCGCCGGTGAAAGAGAATTTGAATTAAAGAAGCTGGAAACAATGTCGACCTTGTCCGTTGAGCAGTTGATCAGTGTATCACCTGTGGAACAGGGGCGCGTCCTGGCAGATCTTAAGCAAACCGAAACCCTCAAAGAGATGAGCGAAGAGCAAATCCTTGCCATGGCTGCTGATAAGAACCCTGAGATAGCCCGAGCCTTTACAGAGCGCTATAAGAGCATTGCAGAGGGCCAAGCCAGTCAACGTGAAATTGAGCTTTATGAACGCTTGCTTGGTGATCAGAAGGACATGCTGGGCAAACTCGAAGCATTATCGGATAAGCGTATTCAAGATGTTACAGAGGCAAATCTCAGATCACAGGAGATATCCAAACACGCTATGGATCGATTGTCTGAGACAGCAAAGGCTTTCTCAGAAAGCAAAGGCGATCAGCCGGTGATTGTTGTTGGCGGTCAGGGCAGCGGCACCCAGGTAATTAATCCTGCTACCGGTCAGGCCGGCGCATCAGCCGATCAGCGGGTGAAGACGTGTGTCGAATGTGGGCGGCAGGTCGGTGAGCAGGCGCGACACTGTTCTTATTGCGGGCATGCTTTTGCTGGCATTTGAGGTAGGCGAAGCTCATTCTGTATTAATGTTCAGCAATTGCTGCACGTTGAAAAGCTTGTTGAATATATGATAAAAAAGCGAGTTATTATACTTGTTTTGTTCAACAGCCTGTTCTTGTGTTGATTTTATGGACACTTTACTGCCAATTTCATCGTTGAGAGATTGTTTGAGTTATTGAGGAGGTCTAAATGCAGGTCAAACAACATTCAAAGCTACTGGTAATAATATCGTTGTTAATGCTCTTTTCCCTGGCTGCAACCCTGCCCGGGAT
>PWNO01000303.1 GCA_003557765.1 Bacteroidales bacterium | reverse complement strand
CAATCCAGGAAATACCCACCGTGCCTGTTTTTGCCATATCGCCCCAGTCCCGGGACTTTGGTGAAGTCGGCATCGGCGAAGAGTCCGAAGCACAGGTTTTCACCATATATAACGATGGTGCAGGCAGCCTTGCCGCGGAAGCCCCAACGCTGGATAACCACACGGATTTTTTCCTGGAGTTTGATGCGGGCGATTACCCGGCAACACTTGAACCAGGCGAAACAGCCACCTTCAACGTAATATTTGTACCAGAATCAGAAGGAAAAAAATTTGGTGAAATAACCATCGGCTATGACGATGCAACCAAAGAAACGTTCACGGTTGAACTCGAAGGCTCAGGCTTTATCCGTCCCCCGGGATCCACCTGCGAAAACCCATACCTTGTTGACCTGCCCTTGGTTGATTATCAGGACAACACCTTTGCCTACGGGAATGATTACCAAAGCAACTGGATTGACCCTCCAAGCAATTTTCTTAACGGGTATGACTTTGTGACCCGGTTTACACTTGACAGACCGGCATTGCTTAACGGAAGCATTGATGGCCATTGGGCAGGCCTGTTTATTCTCCAGGATTGCCCGGACCCGGAAGACCCGGCTGAAAGTCTGGCTGAGACGTTCGGCACCTTATCAGACCTTTTGCTAGAAGCCGGCACCTATTTTGCGATCGTTTCCAACTGGCCCACTCCGAACTATACGGACTTTACCCTGAACCTCTCTGCTGAACCGCTGTATATGATGTCTTTCACCATAACGGATGAAGCAACAGGGGGAGCGATTGAAGGTGCCGAGATAGCCGTTGCGGGCATCGGCACGGAGTTGACCGACGCCGATGGGTTGGCGACGTTTATGCTGATTGACGGCGAGTACGACGTCACCATCACCAAGGATGGGTTTTTGCCATACGCAGGAAGTGTTACGGTAGATGGCGATGATGTGTATATGGATGCAATCGCAATGAAGCCATTATACCAGGTTAGCTTTGAGGTATCT
Source organism: Bacteroidales bacterium (assembly GCA_003557765.1). Next base: position 2,694 of record PWNO01000303.1, on the reverse strand, counting down.
GATGCCGATTTGTCTCCGCTAATGGGTGTGGAACTTGCCATTGAGGGCTATTACCAGGGATACGATGATACTCCCGTCGCATACAGCCAGTTGCTGCATACCGGTGCAGGCGGTCAAGCTGATGTTTTGTTACCCGACGGAACCTATCTGTACACGGCATCACTTATCGGATATCTTGATGCTTCTGATAATTTTGATGTTGACGGGGACAATAAATTTATTTCAATTACCCTGATCCAGGCTCCGCCTACCCTGGCAGTCGATCCCGAAGTGCATGACTTTGGAGGGGTCTTGATTGGTCAGGAAAGTGCACCTCAAATATTCAGGCTATTTAATTCTGGCAGCGGTACACTAAGAATCGATGGCGTGGTACTTGGAGGAGATGATCCAGCAATGTTTATCCTAACTGATGAAAACGAATATCCCGAAGAGCTTGAAATGGGTCAGGAAATCACGGTTTCGGTTATTTTTTCGCCCGATTCGGAAGGGTTAAAAAGTGCTGAATTATTGATTGCAGTTGGTAATGGTGAAAAAGAAGCTTTTGTCATACCTATAGTGGGAGAAGGGATAGATCCGACCATTACCGAATTTCCTTGGCTAGAAGATTATACGGGCGAAGGATTTCCTCCATTAGGATGGAGCATTGTCAACGCACAAGGATTCAGTACCTGGTTTTTATACACTGATGCTGATTATACAAATGCAGCCCATGAGTGGGGTTCGGTTGGTGAAGCCCAGGAAGGATGGCTTATTACTCCTCCCGTGGCTATACCCGCAGGAGGACAATTCGAACTTGCATTTTCCTCGTATGTTGAATATCCCGATTACTATGGCAAAAACAGCGTACTCATTAGCACCGGCAGCGGCGACCCTTCAGATGAAGATTTTGCGGAAGTCTGGACTCCGGAATCTGTTGTGGAAGAATGGGTGGAAACGGCTATATCGCTCGATAATTATGCAGGACAAACGATTTACATTGCGTTTCTTTACGAAGGCACTTATGCCCATGCCTGGTACCTTGATTACGTTGAAATTAACCCTTTACACACTCCATTGTATACATTGACCCTTGCAGCAAGCCCCGATCACGCAGGCACGGTGTTCGGTAGTGGAACATATAATCCTGGTGAAGAGGTGGGGATTACCGCTGTCCCTGAAGAGAGCTGGGTGTTTGTGAACTGGACCGGTGACATCGAACACGTTGATGATATCAACATGGCCAGTACCACAGTAACCATGCCAGCTCATAACATCAGTCTGACTGCGAACTTTGCAGGTATTGGCATACCCGAAAACGTGTCATTATCTGATGAGTTAATTGCCGATGGCGACACCGAATGCTTCGATGCCCTCCAAACCATCACCGTTTCCGACTTCATCGTTGAAGCAGGCGGCAATGCCACCCTCATTGCCGGCCAAAGCATCCAACTGCTCCCGGGCACAACAGTCCAGCACGGTGGTTACCTACTGGCACGCATCGCACAGCATGAAGACGACTACTGTGGCATCCCAAGAGTGGTTGAAATTGCTGAAAACCCGGTTATCCGTAAAGAAGAAGATGTCGTTTCCACCGACTTCCCACGCGAAATCCGTGATAAAGGCTTTTTCAAACTCTATCCCAACCCAACAGACGGCATGTTTACACTTGAGCTAAACACTGCTGAGCTGGAACAAAGCATCACCGTGGAAGTCCATTCCATGTTTGGCGGTCGTTTGTTCATCAAAGAGCTGCCGCCGCAACGGCTGCACACCCTTAATCTTGAAGGTCAGCAACCAGGCATGTACATCATACGGGTAATGAAAGGGCATAAAGTAGGTGTTGAGCGGCTGATTAAGCGGTAATTTCGGTTTCCCGATTAAAGCTGATCAAAGTTTCTGGGATTGTAAGCTTTAAGTAAGGCAATGATAATCAAAAGCACGCGCAGATAGCGCGTGCTTTTTTTCCCACCTCAAAGTGGACATGAACGGGCTGCAGCTTTTTTGCAACCAAGTCATTAACTCCCATCAGATTCAGACCCTTTTATATCTCTATATATAGCTAAAAAGTTAACACGATAAGTTAAAATTAAACAAACGTATGTTTTGTTGTTTGTTTTTTTGTAATTTTATAAGGTATTATCTCTAACAACAAGTTATACCGGTTAAAACGCCGGTTATAGAAAATAAGCACTTACTCTAAATATTATACGAACATTTCAGTTTTAAAATTCAACATAAACCTCCATCATGAAACTCCCAGACATTATTTTTTTGCTATCGTTTTTAATAATTGCAGCCCCGTCAACCTGTTTCGCGCAACAGGGTGTTGTGTCAGCAGGTGGTGAAGTCACAGGTTCAGGCGGAACCATGAGCTTTTCCACCGGACAAACAGACTTCATGTATTTCTCATCCGAAACAGGGAGCATCCAGTTCGGGTTGCAACAGGTTTTTATTGTTGAAGAGGATGAAATCCCAATTGACAGGTATTTGACAACTGATGACCTGGTGTTTGGCGAAGACCAGTGTTTCGATGCTTATGAAACCATCATACTGGCAGGAGGTGGTGATACATTTATTGTGGATGCAAATACGGGTGCTGAACTTATTGCGGGTCATAGCATACTGCTGTTAACTGGTACAATGGTTGAATATGGCGGCTATATGCATGCACGTATTTCATCTGATGGATCATTCTGTGATGTGGAAGAGCCGATT
>PWNO01000317.1 GCA_003557765.1 Bacteroidales bacterium | reverse complement strand
ATGTCTCCATGCATTGGTATGAAGGGTGCCGGACACCCCTCCAGTTTTATAACAGGCTGCGCAGCGTGCATGAAGAAACAGGGCGCCCGATATGGGTTAAGGAGTTCAATAACGGCGCAAACTGGACGAGTGGCTGCCACCCTACCTGGGAAGAAAATGCAGCTTGGTTTGCAGAAGTATTACCCATGCTTGACACCGCACAATTTGTAGAACGATACGCTGTGTTTCACTATATGCAGGAACCTTTTCGCATGATCCATAACGGTGAATTGACCCCGGCCGGAGAAGTGTATAAAAACCATGAGGCTGAACTGGCCTTCAATCCCGACTATGCGTTTTACAAGGATTACATACCGGTTACCCCGCCATACCTGGTTAACGCCAGTATTACAGTGGATGGAGTGAAACTGGAGTGGCAGGATAACCTCTCCGGAAATAAAAACGTGCGCATACAAAGGTCTTTTAATGGTGCTGTTTTTGACGACCTTGCTTTTCTTGAGAACCCTGATGCCAAATCTTTTCTTGATTTGGATGACTTCGAAGGTGATGTTTTTTACCGGCTGCGTCACGAAACCGAAGAAGGCAACTCAGTTTGGTCAACCACCACATCTGTATTTGTAGCTTCTCATAATCCTTATACAATTGACCACAATGCATCAGGCTATCGCCTGCGATACGAAGAAGGAAACAACAGCGTTGTCCTTGTGCCTGCAACTCCCGGCAGTGTTCATGAACAGTGGCACCTGGTCCACTCTGCAGTTGGACTCTATTATATCGAAAACATTGCCGGCCAGGTAAGGTTGGCGCATGATACAAACGACGGCATTCACCTGGTTTCAAATACCAACACCAGTAACAATGCCAGGTGGGAAATAGAACGAATGAACCCCAATGAACAGTGGCGCTTTCTCATCAACCGGGCCACAGGCCGGAAATTGCACGCCAGCGCTGGCACTAACTTTACTGTTGATACCACAGATCCACAATGGACAGGCCCCAACGTGCAGTGGAAACTCACAGAAACAGAAAGCGAAACAAATATACCACACCTGCCATTGTCTGACCGCGTTACTGTTTACCCTAACCCGTCTGATGGATATTACTTCAAAGTGAAATTAAATCAAGCACATACAGATCACCTCATGGTGGATTTATATGATAGCTTTGGACGCTTCATTCAACGTAAGGAAATGCCTGCAGGAGATAATTCTTTGAAAATATACCCCAGCGAACGATTAGCGCCGGGTTTGTACCTTATACGCGTACAATCAGGCCAGATGTTAAGCAAGCACAAAATGATCGTCATGCATTGATTATGTATTTGGATATCTGGTTCTGAATGCATGTAAACACTATACAATCAATGCAGTATGTTTTAATACTCGCAAGTGACATCATTCTCATACATAAAGCGAAGATTTTACCATTGCATAGTTTCATGCTGCAGTAATTTTATAAACAATTTTTACGAACCAAAAAATAACACCATGCAAAACTTTTACAACACATGCAACTACCATTTTCTGCTCGTCTTTTTGTTTGTTTTTTCGGCCGCAGTACGACCTGTTTTGGCTGAAAATGCACCAGAAAATGGGAGCAGGAATGCAGAGATCATCAATGCTTTTTGGGATTTTGAGACAGACTTTGAAGATGTTTTAGAGGGTCATGCTCCCACAGGCGGCGAAGGGTTTGGTATTTTTGACCATCCTGAAAGGGGAAGTGTCTTAGACATGCCCGGTGGAAATCAAATTGAAAACAGCCTTGTTTTTGGTAACACGACTGGTATTACCGGCAATACGCCCCGTTTGATCATGTTCTGGTTCTATGCAGGCAAACTGGATGAAAACGGTGAGCCTATTGATCCGGATAATGTAAACGACATCAACAATGGTGTAATCACTTCCTGGGGGATAAACTCGAACGGTGAGCGGTTTACTGTCCGTTTGAGTAACCAGAACCAGGTAAGGATGGAGATCCAGGGCAATTTCGCACAAACCATTGATGACGTAGTTTTTCCGCATACCTGGCACCATGTCATTTTGCGGCTTGAAGATGTGGAGGATGCTTCTACCGATCAGATCACCATATGGGTTGATGGTGTGGAGCGTACGCTCAATACCGGCAATCAATCGGTGCTTGTGAATACAGCTGAAAGTGATTTCGCCTTTGGATCACAGACACTTGCCGGCCAAAGGACCTTGTTCGGTTACATCGACGACTTTTTAATTATGAATCAGGGGCCTGACGATGACAAGATTTTTGGCTTTGCCGATACCACCATTGGTGATGATCTGGGTATAGAGCTGGACTATCCTGGTCTTGGCGGATTTCACCTGGCGTTGGAGGCAGATCCTGAAGATGCCGGTGTTTTGGAAGGTGCGGGGCAGTATCCTGCAGGAGAGGAAGTTACTGTTACAGCACTTGCCAGCGACGGTTATGTTTTTGCGGAATGGCTCGATGCAGATGGTGAACAGCTAAGCACTGACGCCAGTTTTGACTTTACGATGCCTGAAGGCGATGTGGTTTTGACAGCCAGCTTTGTGGAAGATGATGTGGAACTCTTTACCCTTGATTTGGTAGCAGATCCTGCCGGCGCGGCTGATTTAAGCGGTGCCGGTTTCTATGCTGCTGGAGAGACGATAGCTGTATCTGCCGAAGCACATCCGGGTTATATTTTTGAAAGCTGGACTGGTGCAGATGATGAGGTGGTAAGCCTGGCTCCGGTTTTTGAGTTTGAAATGCCATCAGAAGATATAACACTTACAGCAAACCTTTTTGTTCCTGACCCTATTTTGGTGCCCACCCATTACGCCAGCACCGCCGAAGCTTTTATGGCCGTTGTAAATGCCGTTGATGTGTATCCGGCAGGTTCTTCTGTTACCATTCATATTGAAGGTGAAGGATATACAGTGGGCTGGACCGGTGGTACACAAGCATACCTTGCTCCGGGTAACAGTTTAAACCGGCCCCTGCACATAACAATAGAGGGATCCGGTGCAAATGTAACCACCTTGAAGGGCTTCGCCGATGAGGACATGCCCGATGTGTCAGAAGGGCCTGACAACCGGGGATTAAGGTTTTTCCAGTCAAATGGAGCGCACAGCGGGCTGCATTTGACCGTAAAAAACCTGAAAATGGAAAACTGGGGGTTTGGCAACACCAATGGCGGTGTGTTTAACTTTAACCAAAGCACAGCCGACGGCATGACGTTGTCGCTTGTTAACATGGAGTTTGAAAATATGATTGCACGCGTTGGAGCCATTGTGCAATCCACGCACGCCAACAATGACATTATTGTGGACAATATATATGTGCATAATAGCCTTTCTTTTGACAACAACGATATTTCCGGCCTGTTTCAGCTGGTGAACAGCAGCTTAACAATCACCAACTCTACTTTTATGTCAAACCATCAGCAGGTACTCAATGTTGGGTCGACCAATTCTGGTGAAGATCGCGGACTCCGCCGTGGCAGCATTGTATCGCTGCGCAGTGGTCAGGCAGACCATATTATGGAAGTGACGCTCACAAACAGCGTTTTTGTCAACAACCTTGTTGAAGAGGAAGCCACCACTTCGTTTGAACAACCCGTTTTCAGCATAGAAGTCAGAAATGAAACATCGGGTGTAAACCTGGATTTTGCCGATAATGCGATGATCGGTAATCATCGTGCGGGCGATACCAATGATGT
>PWNO01000176.1 GCA_003557765.1 Bacteroidales bacterium | reverse complement strand
GTGTTGAACCCCTGGCGGGGTTCGGTGGGGGGTGGGGGGGTGTCGATGCATTGCGCGTGAGTGTCTGCGCATTGCGTATGAGTATCCACGCTCCACGCATTGCATGCGTGGTTATTCGTGTTGAACCCCTGGCGGGGTTCGGTGGGGGTTGATGCAGGGGTTTGGTGCGGTGGGGGGTTGGTGCAGGGGTTTGGTTAAGAAATTGTGCAGTCTATATGTGGCTTCTAAAGGACGACCAGAATGGTTTTATATAATATTTTGCCAATTATGTTGTAATTAATAATTATTTTGCATAAATTTGTGTCGGATTATGCTGGAAAATCTGTTGGGTTCAATTTATCCGCTACCTGGGTTAATAGGCACCAATGGTGTTCAAATTGAACCATTGACGGAGTTCTAATTTGGAGTTACTGGCCGCTTTTGCCCTGGATTACACAATGGGTTCCTCATTTTTAACCCTTGACAGGGTTTTTGGGGGTTGCGTGGGATACGGACTACCCCCAGATCGTGACCAGCGTAAACCATAAAGGCAATTTGGAGATGCCAAATGCATTGCGGGTAAATGAATAAAACAATCATCTCCAGAGCCCCGAAAGGATTCAATGCCACCCCTGATCGTGGCAGTGGCGGAAACCAAGAGGGCAAATTGGAGATACCAAATGCATTGCGGGTAAATGAATAAAACAATCATCTCCAGAGTCCCGAAAGGATTCAATGCCACCCCTGATCGTGGCAGTGGTGGAAACCAAGAGGGCAAATTGGAGATGCAAAATGCAATGCGGGTAAATGAATAAAACAATCATCTCCAGAGCCCCGAAAGGATTCAATGCCACCCCTGATCGTGGCAGTGGTGGAAACTGCGCATACAATAAAAACCAAGAACCGTGAAAGGGTTCAATTCAAATACCTCATGAGCGCATACACACAAATATTGTATCAACTGGTTTTTTCAACAAAGTACAGAAAAAACACTATGACACCCAGGAATCATGAGGTATTATACAGGTATATCTGGGGTGTGCTTAAAAACAAAAAATGCCATGTATATCGTATTAATGGAACAGAAAACCATATCCACATTTTAACACATATACACCCAACTGTAGCATTGTCATCATTGGTCAAAACCATAAAGGTTGCATCAGCAGTGTACATTAAAAAAGAAAACATTTTTCCGGGTTTTAATGGCTGGCAGGAAAAATACGGGGCGTTTACATATTCGTATTCTTCAAAAAACACTTTGATTGAGTATGTGAAAAACCAGAAAGTGCACCACAGGGTATTGACTTATGAAGATGAGTTTACAACCTTGCTGGAGGAGCAGGGAATTGCAATTAACAAAAAACTCTTGTTTAAACATTGAACCACCGGCAGACTTCATGCTGGGTGCTAAGACTTGATGGGGCCTTGTTTTTGGAGATTGTATGCCGGCATCCATGCATTGCATGAGAGTCTCCGTGCACTACATGCGCGGCTTAGTTTAACTTGAAACCCACGTCCTTTGGGCGTGGTGATGTGCTGGCGGGGCTTTGCCCGCAGGCCTTTGTGGCAGAAATAATTCGCTGTGCGAAGCAAAAATCGGGGTAAACGCTGCCTCCTTTGGTGGCGGATAGTCCGAATTTAGCGAATTTTTTACTGATGATCCCTCTGAAGTGTACGTTGTTTCAGCGTTTAAGAAAGTACGTGATAAGTTGCACAACATATTTAACACAACGGTTTTGTTAAAATTTTGAAAACTAAGTTTGTGCTGTTTTTCTTTAAAACGCCCTCTAGGGGTTTATTAAGGCGGATTTCAAAGAAAAATATCTATTGAACTGCCTGCGATCACAATGTTAAACTTGCATACCAAAAAGTGTCAAATATGTTGTGCTATGAAATCGACTGTTAGGCGCCCCCTGGGGGGCTGGGGGTTTCCCCGGATTTTCTAACAGTGTCAAAAAAGTGTCAAATGTGTTGTGCTATATAATAAGTAAGTGTTAAAAATCAACGATATACAAATCAAAAAAAGACAAAATGTTTTTGAAATCAAAACAACATTAAACATTCTATAAGCCTTGTCAGCATTGGGATTCAAAACATGTGGGTGAATAATAACGCAACACTGGTGAAGAGCCCTGGCAAAAAGCAGTAATTGGTCGTTTCTTGTTCCGCATTGCTTATGGTTAACAAATTGTGTTGAATGGATCAATCCCTTTTATACCGCATTGCCTTAACGCTAATCCCCGGTGTTGGCGGAGTCACTGCCCGCCGGCTTATCTCATATTGTGGCAGCGTGGAAGCAGTGTTTAAAGAAAGATCGAAAACATTACAAAAGATTCCGGGTATTGGAGAGCAACTGGCCAGCGCCGTGAGCAGCCATTCGTTTTTTAATCGCGCTGAAAAAGAGATTCGCTTCATCGAGCGAAATGGCATCAGGCCGATGTTTTACCTGGATGATGATTTCCCAACCAGGCTCAGGGAGTGCGATGATGGTCCTCTGTTGATTTATGTGAAGGGAGCTGCGGACCTGAACCACGTCCGTATCGTCGCGGTGATTGGCACCCGGAGCATGACTTCATATGGGAAAGCAAAGTGCGAAGAACTGGTCAGAGAGATGCAAGGCCTTGGGGTGTTAATAGTCAGCGGGCTAGCCTATGGCGTGGATGCTTGTGCGCACGAGGCAGCGTTGCAATATGGCTTGCCTACCGCTGCTGTTCTCGGACATGGTCTGGACCGGATATATCCCAACATGCATCAAAATCTAGCCAGAAAAATTCTCCAGGAAGGCGGTGCACTAGTCACTGACTTTGTTTCTGGAACAAATCCCGACAGGGAAAACTTCCCAAAGAGGAACCGTATCATCGCAGGCCTATGTGACGCCGTCGTGGTCATCGAGGCGGCTGTCACAGGTGGTGCGCTTATCACGGCAAACATTGCCAACACCTATAACCGCGACGTCTTTGCGCTTCCCGGCAAGGTGCACGACAAATACAGCCAGGGATGTAACAAGCTGATCAAGATCAACAAGGCCCACCTGCTTGAGTACGTGGCCGACCTGCAGTACATCATGAACTGGGAGCCGGGCAGCAACAATAACAATGCACGCCAGACAAGCCTGTTTTTCAGCCTAACACCTGAAGAAAAAGAAGTAGTCGCCTTTCTGAAGGATAAAAAGGATGCCGGTATCGACCAGATCGTTTCCGGAGTACGTTTCAACCTCAGCAAAACGTCTTCCCTGCTGCTCAGCCTGGAGTTTAAGGGTGTGGTCAAACCCCTTCCGGGGAAGCATTTCCGACTTCAAGCAGATGTGACCTGAGGGTTCTTATGAGGGGGATGGTGAGCGCTTTGGGATCATGCATTGCGCGCTGGTGTCGGCGTATTGTGTGCGCATATCCACGCATTGCGCAAGAGTGTGCGCGTATTGTGTGCGTGTGTCGGCGCATTGCGTGCGCGTATCCACACATTGCATGTGTGGTTATTCGTGTTGAACCCCTGGCGGGGTTCGGTGGGGGTTGATGCAGAGACTTGGTGCGGTGGGAGGGTGAGGGGTGTCGATGCATTGTGTGCGAGTGTCATCACATTGCGCGTGAGTATCTGCACATTGCGTGTGCGTAGCCCACACATTGCATGTGTGTATCCACACATTGCATGTGTGGTTATTCGTGTTGAACCCCTGGCGGGGTTCGGTGGGGGTTGATGCAGAGACTTGGTGCGGTGGG
>PWNO01000283.1 GCA_003557765.1 Bacteroidales bacterium | reverse complement strand
TGTTACACTCTCTGACCAGGTTGCGTACATCACTGGCTTGCAAGTGGGTCATCAAAAAACAAAGCAAACTAAAAAACAACAACCGAAAAAGTATCATCGCTTTTCTTTATCTTATTTGAAATATTTTCAATCGCTTCAGATACCTGTTTTTTCTGTCCATGATCAGCAATTCAAAGATCAGCAAAATAAATGCCAGAGCGAGCACATAATGAAAGCGACTTTCATAATCTGCAAACACAGTGGTATCATAGGCCTCTCTCTCCATTTCCCGGATTTGTTGCATGATCTGCTCCAGACCAAGGTCAGGGCCGCTGCCATGACGGAATACGCCGCCTGTTACCCGGGCAATTTCCCGCATCGCATTTTCATCATACCGCGTTATTATAACTCTTCCATCCCGATCTCGCATATGACCCGTCATCCTGTCATTTTCATACAAAGGAATGGGGGCGCCTTCGCGGCTTCCCACACCCACGGTATGTATAACAATTCCTCTATCAGCAGCCATTTTGGCACTCTCCACGGGGTCATCCTCGTGGCTTTCGCCGTCGCTGATCAGAATAATCACTTTGCTGGCACGCTGGTCATCCACAAAAGCAAGGGAGGCCCTGGCCAATGCCTGACCCACGGCTGTGCCCTGCACCGGCACACTTTCCGGTCCAAGGGTCCGCAAGATCATTCGGGCGGCATGATGATCGTTGGTAAGTGGCACCCTGGTGTGCGCAGAACCGGCAAAAGCTACAATACCCACACGGTCCTGATCCAGTTTTTCTATGAGTCTGCTCACTGCAAGTCGCGCCCGCTCCAGGCGGTTCGGCCTGACATCTTCCGCAAGCATGCTGCGGCTCACATCCAGGGCGATCACGATGTCCACACCTTCTAGCTGGGCCTCTTCCATCCGGCTTCCTACCTGTGGATCCATGGCTGCAAGAGATATCAGAGAAAAAATGAGTAAAAACAGAATAAATTTTATATAGGGTCTTTTATTTGACTGCATTTCAGCAATCTGAGCAATAAGTTCGGGGTTCCCGAAACGACGCATCGCACGCCGGTATAAATACCTGGAAATGGCAAAAACCAATATGAACAGCGGGATAAGCCAAAACAGGTTTGCCCATTCCGGATTTGCAAAACGTATCATGTCAAAACCATTGGCAGTCATATCCATTAATTTTGTAAGAAGTCAAATGGTCATTGGTCTATTGCCATTCTTCATTTTTATTTATGCATGCTCTTTTCATTTTCATTTAAACCCCAATCAGGGAACGCTTTGCAACCAGGTATATTTCAGGAGGGCCTCTATGAAAAGCATCAGGATAGCCGGAATCAGGAAAAGCAGAAACTTTTCTGAAACCCTGGCATATTCGGTGACTTCAATTATCGTTGTTTCCAGTTCATCAATATCAGCATACACCTGTTCAAGGGCATCTTGTGTTTCAGCCCAGTAGTATTGTCCACCTGTAAGGTTCGCAATTTCCATCAGCAAGTCTTCATCTACGGGAATCTCCACATCACGGTACTGAATACCAAAGGGGGTTTCAAAAGGGTAGGGGACCAGTCCGCTGCTTCCGACGCCTATCGTGTACACGCGGATATTGAATAATGCGGCCATGTCTGCCGCCGTCAGCGGATCGATGGCACCAGTATTGTTGATTCCGTCTGTCAGCAATACGATGACCCTGCTTTCCGCATCGCTTTCGCGGAGCCGGTTAATGGCAGTGGCCAGTCCGTCACCGATGGCGGTACCATCTCTTACCATGCCAGGCCCTGCTCCTTCAGCCAGGGCTTTGAGCATGGCATGATCCCTTGTCAGTGGTGACAAAGTGAAGCTTTCGCCACTAAATACCGACATCCCGATACGATCATGTGGCCGCATGTCGATAAAGTCCAGTGCTGTTTGTTTTGCCGCTTCCATCCGGTTGGGTTCAAAGTCTTCGGCAAGCATCGACCCGGATATGTCCAGCGCAATCATGATGTCAATGCCTTCAATGGTTTCTTCATGCAGGCCAGTGGTACTTTGCGGCCTGGCCAAGGCGAGGATGATCAGCGACAAGGCAAGTATGCGCATGGCAAAAGGCAGATGCCGCAAGCGCAAACGCAGGCTTTTTTTAATCCCTTTTGCGAACTCCGCATGCACGTATCGGATGTCAGCGCTTCGGCCACGATAGCCGAAAACGTACCAGATGACCAACAGCATGGGAATGGCTAGCAGGTATAGTATTCCGGCATGAGCAAACGCCAGATCAGGTGGTATGGTGATCAGGTTATACATCGTTGTCGTGATTACCGGTTTCAGGTAAGGTTTGTGACACAAAAGCCAGTGCCTGTTCAATAGCTGCCTCGTGCCGATCCATTTCAGGTTTGTATTTTGCAAACTTGACCATATCGGATTCTTGCAGGATATCAGTCAGCAATTCCAGTGAGTTTTTATCCTTGAGCAACGTCTTTAAGGCATGCAAAATTTCCCTGGTGGTCATCTCCTGTGCGGCAATGTTAAATCGTTTGCTCACATATGTACGCAAGATGTCTGTCAGTTCAATGTGATGTTGCTTAATCTTCCCGTCGCGCCAAAGCTGCTTCCGTCGCAAGGTTTCCAGGCTGGAGATGGCGGCGATATGGGGGGGGACACTTTCCTGCCTATGTACTTTTTGGGATTTTTCTTCAACGGGCTGTCGTTTTTTAATCCAATAATAGAGCAAATAAGCCATGATTGCCAAGGCAACACCTAGAAGGATCCATAGCAGGATGTCGCCCAAGCTACGCGAGACAGGGATGATAGGCCGAATATCCCTGAAGCCTTCTTCCAGTGCGACCTCTTCATCCATCACTTCCAGTAGCAACGCCCGGCTTTCCAATGTGAGGGTATCCTGACCCAACACATGCTTGTAATTGACAGGCCGTATGGGATGATAACCATCGTCCCAGGAAGTAATGACGTGGACTTCCTGCAACGACAGGCTATCTTCACCGAGACTAAGCGTATCCAGGGGTTCACTCCGGATCAACTCCAGCTCAGCGCCAAGGATATCCCGGATATCGTGAGTGAGGGTCACGCCATCGAGGGGCACCGACCACTGTAGCCTAAGATGGGCATGTTCACCAAACCTGATCTGCTCCGGATCAATAGTGGCACGCACCTCCACGGTTGATGGCCTGTCTGCCAGGGCCACACTGTAGATCAAAAGCAACAGCATCAAGAAGATCACCACACATGACTTCATAAGTCTCATATTTCTTCCCATCTCAATTTATTGTAATCCTGCCAGAACTACCGGCTACGTTTTTTAAATAACTGCATTAATGGTGGCACATAATCGACATGAGTAGGTACCTGCACAACATCAACGGCCGACTTGAAAAATACATCTTTCAGGAAGCTTTCGTGCGCCTTTGTGTATGCTTCTATTCTATCTTTCACAGCACGGCTTGAGGTATCAAGCCAGTAAACACTTCCTGTCTCTTCGTCCCTGAACTTCATCAGCCCCACGGGGGGGAGTTCACGTTCACGCTGGTCGTAAACACGCACGCATATCAAATCGTGCTTCCTGGATACGATTTGCAGCGCCTCTCCAAAGCCCTTGTCGTGAAAATCAGAGATCAGAAAAGCCACAGACTTTCTCTTTTGCACGTTGCGCAGATATTTCAGCACCATTCCGATATCCGTACCTTTCCGTTCGGGGCTGAAGTTGATCAACTCCCTGATGATACGCAAGATATGGCGTGTACCTTTTTTAGGTGGAATATACTTCTCAATCTGGTCGCTGAAGAAGATCACCCCCACTTTGTCGTTGTTATGAATTGCAGAAAAAGCCAGGACAGCGGCGACTTCTGTGATTACCTGTGACTTGATGGCGCCTGTTGCGCCAAATGCATTTGATCCGCTTACATCGATCACGAGCATTACGGTCATCTCCCGCTCTTCTTCAAATACCTTCACATAAGGATGGTTAAAGCGAGCGGTTACATTCCAGTCAATATTGCGAATATCATCCCCATACTGGTACTCCCTGACCTCCGTAAATGTCATACCACGCCCTTTAAATGCACTATGGTAGTTCCCGGCAAAGACCTGATCAGAGAGACCACGGGTTTTGATCTCAATTTTTTTTACCTTTTTTATGAGTTCACTGGTTTCCAACACAATGGCAGTTTATTAGCTATTCAAAATTTACAAGTTTAAAGTCAAAAGGTCGAATTATCAAAAAACTGGAAGGTTAATCCGGGTCAGGTCATTCTCATCCTGCAGGTGACTAAAATGCACATATATTTTACGTTTGCTGTATTATGTATACGGAAACTTAGGGCACTTCAATATGATCCAGTAAGTCATCAATGATATGGACTGTCGTGATGTTTTCTGCTTCAGCCTCATATGTGATGCCGATCCTGTGGCGCATCACATCGTGGCAAACTGTCCTGATGTCTTCGGGTACCACAAACCCACGGTGATTGAGAAAAGCATGAGCCTTGGCGGCCAGCGCCATGTTGATGGTAGCTCTGGGGGAGCCACCATAGCTAATCAGCGGCGAAAGCTTGTCGAGTTTGTATTGTCCTGGATAACGGCTGGCAAACACGATATGGGTGATATAGTCTTCAATCTTCTCATCCATGTATACATCCTTAACCACCTTCCTGGCATTGATTATGGCCGCAGGTTCTATAACAGGACTGGTTACAGGAAATTCCTGCTTCATATTCTGTCGCAGGATCTGCTTCTCATGCTCCCTGCCCGGATAATCAATGATGACTTTAAGCATGAAGCGGTCCACCTGCGCCTCGGGTAGGGGATAGGTGCCTTCTTGCTCAAGGGGGTTTTCAGTAGCCAGTACCAGGAAAGGTTCATCCAGTACAAATCGCTGGTCACCGATAGTTACCTGACGTTCCTGCATGGCCTCGAGGAGCGCACTCTGCACTTTTGCAGGCGATCGGTTGATCTCGTCAGCAAGGATGATGTTAGCAAAAATAGGACCCTTGCGCACAAGAAACTCTTCCGTCTTTTGGCTGTAAATCATTGTACCGATTAAATCGGCAGGCAATAGGTCGGGGGTGAACTGAATACGACTGAAGTGGGCCTTGATGCTGTTGGCGAGAGATTTGATGGCCAGGGTTTTGGCCAGGCCCGGCACCCCTTCCAGCAAAATGTGTCCGCCAGCAAGCAAGCCGATCAACATTCTGTCAATCATTTCTTTCTGGCCTACAATCACCTTATCCATCTCAGCCCGGAGTACATCAACAAATTGACTCTCCTGCTGAATTCTTTCATTTAGTTCCTTAATGTCCATGGTGAAAAATTATTATGAAATCTCCATACTAAAGGACTGATAAACAAGCAAATATTTGTCCTATGAAGACTCCATGTAAGCGTTTAATAAAAATTGTAACTGATAAAAACAAATAATAGGGCAAAAATATCTCCTGAATGGATATGATGACATTTTTTTGGGGTTAAAAAATGTTAAAGCGACATCGGTTTATTTATGATTTTTTGGTTTTTTAGTCTTATACCAGGAACTCACCCTTCAATAAGCACATTCGTTAGTGTCAATATACTTTGCCTTGGTTCGGTTGATATCATTTTTTGATTATAACATGATTACATAGATTATGCTGCCTGCCTCATTCATACTGCAGAGGACGCCGCCATGCAATAACCATCGCCGGCTTTGTCAATATTGGGTTGCATAGTTCAATATTATATGCTGATAATCAATATCATATCAAAATAATTGAAAAATAATTGAAAATTTTCATGAAAATATTTGGAGAATTCAAAAATAATGTCATACATTTGCAGTGTACTAGTAAAGTAAGACACTAAAACATTATGTATTATGGTCACATTAAAACAAATTGGTTTTGGTTATACCAAGCGACAGCGATTGTTTGACCAATTAAACCTGGAGTTGGAGCCTGGCAAGATCTATGGATTGCTGGGCCGCAACGGTGCCGGCAAAACAACGCTTTTAAAAATTGTTGCCGGACTTGTATTTCCCCGCACGGGTGAATCAACTGTATTAGGGTATGATTCACAGAAAAGGTTCCCGGCTTGTCTGGAAGACATTTGTCTGATTCCGGAAGAATACCAGGTGCCTGCTATTCGCATTGAGAACTATGTTTCGCTAAATGCGCCATTTTATCAACGTTTTGACCAGGAGAAGCTTGATTGGTTAATGAATGAGTTTCAATTGGAACGCAGCCAAAAATTACATCAGCTGTCTTATGGCCAAAAGAAGAAGTTCCTGCTTGCATTTGGATTATCAACAAGTGCACGTTTGCTGCTCATGGATGAGCCAACCAACGGTCTGGATATACCATCAAAAAGTCAGTTCCGGCGCGTGATTGCCGCATCCCTCTCTTCGGAGCAAAGTGTGCTGATATCCACACACCAGGTCAGGGACCTTGAAGCGCTGATTGACCCCATCATCATCATCGATGAAGGGCAAATCATCTTCAACAGGGGTCTGCAGGAAATATCTGCTGCCCTGAGCTTCGAAACACTTCCTGAGATCAAGGAAAACATGCAACCCATTTATTACGAAGAAGCCCTGGGAGGTTATCCTGCCATCGTACCTAATACGCAGGGTAAACAATCAAGGCTGGACATGGAGTTGTTATTTAACGGCGTCATAGCCAACAGAAAAGGAATTAACGAATCATTTAACGCATAGTATGTTATGGAAGCACAACAATCATTAAACATCCATCGATTGTATTATCTGATCCGGCGACACATCCTGTCTAACGGGAAATCATGGCTGATCGCTTATGGTGCAATTGCCGGCTCACTACTGGTCCTTACCTTGTTTCGGGGTTATTTTCAACCAGCAGATATTGGCGGACTGACCGGGCTATATTATGTGGTGATGTTCATCGGGGGTTACATCTTCACAGCCGGCATTTTTGGTGAACTGCATCAACCCCAGCGCAGTTATCAGTACCTGACCCTGCCGGTATCCAACACGGAACGCTTGCTCAGCGCCTGGATCATTACGGCCTTCTTGTTCCCGTTGGTGGCACTATTGACCATGGGATTCATTGTATTTATCGGTAACCTGGTCCTGAATTTAACCCTTGACATCACACCCTTTTCAGGTGTGTTTTCTTCGGGGTCATGGGCTTCCCTCAAGGTTTATTGGGTTACCCAATCCATTTTTTTACTGGGTGCCGCCTATTTCCGGGGATATAATTTTTTAAAAACGGTACTGGCTTTATTTGTCGTTTCTGTGGCCCTGCAAATCATTGCCGGTGTCACGGGCTGGCTAATGTTTGGAACACCGGGTACACAAGTGGCCTTTGGCACGGAACAGATGTCCCATCAGCTTGAAGACTTCTTCCTGCGAATCTTTCCTTCTGTTGCGCGCATTGTGTTCTATTACCTGTTTGTACCATTCTTTTTAATCACAACCTGGTTTAGCTTAAAAGAAAGGCAGGTGTAATTATGGAATTTAACAACCAACAAGCCATTTATTTGCAGATCGCAGATTATCTCTGCGAACGCATCCTCAAACGCCAATGGCAGGAAGGGGAGAAGATACCTTCCATCCGCGACACCGCCGTGATGGTTGAAGTCAATCCCAACACAGTCCTGCGTACATACACATTTCTTCAGGAGCAAGGCATCATATACAACAAGCGGGGAATTGGCTATTTCGTGGCCGAAGACGGCTATGGGAAAACCCTTGCGTTTAAAAAACAAAGCTTTGTAAATGAGGAACTTCCAAATATTTTTCATACCATGGAGATCCTGGATATGGAACCTGCAGACCTGGAAAACTTTTTCCGGAAATATAAAGACGAACAGAACAAACAAAACGCTAAATCAGCTTAACAATGAAAACTGTAAATAAAATTTTGCTAATTGCCTTTATTATTTTGGTTCTTGCCGTGATATCCCTGATAACACTGGTCAGGTCTGGCCTGACGGGGGAAGTTGTTCAAGGCACCGGAGAGGTCATAGAAATGGAAAAGGACATGTACGAACCTTTCAATAGGCTGAAGCTGCGTAACAATTTAAAGGTGATCGTCAGTCAGGATACCATACAACAGCTTACCATCAAAGCACACGAAAACATCGCCGGGTTGGTTGATACAGATATAGAGGATGGTACCTTGCTCGTATCCCTGGCAGTTTCGGTAAGTGAAAGGGATAAGCCAACAGTACATATCGTGGTGGATCAACTGGAGCACCTGGAAGCATCAAGTGGTATTGACCTTGAAAGCCAGGGAATCATCCGTGGAAACAAGCTAAGGAAGGAAATCCAGGCCGGAGTGAAAACAACGCTTGATCTTGATTACCACGAACTGGATCTACGCATGCGCGCAGGTGCACACAGTACACTGAGCGGACAAGTAAACCACTTCAATATCCAAAGTACCGCAGGTTCATTTCTTAATGCATCCGGTTTACACGCCAGCGTGTGTAAAATTACCACAAGAACGGGAACAGTAAACAACATTTACGTGACCGATACACTATCCGGAGTGGCTAGTCAAGGTGCCGTGATTTCCTATGGCGGTAACCCGGACATATCCGGACTGGAAATACGCGGAGGCGGAGAACTAAACCGCATGGGCGACTGATCGTAATCTTTAAAGCTTCCTGCTTCGTTACGAAAGCTTTTACCGCCATGCGAAGCAGGAAGCTTTTGAAAACTGAACGGTTTAAATAAATGCAAATGTTATATAATTAATATTATGTTAAATAGAGTATAAAACAAAGAAGCAGGAATTGTTATAAATATTTCCTGCTTCTTCTTTTATTGTTTTCCTGTGTGATTTAAAACATGGCCATATGGAAAGCCAACGTAATAAAACATCTGGCCAGGCGAACATTATTCTTCTATCATCTCCCCTTCTTCCCCAAAGTACTTCTCATACAATGGCTGTATTTTCTTAAAATCTTCTTCTTGTCCTGTTCTAAGATAAAGTTCAGCAAGAGATATCAATACAGTGGTAAAATATTCATGGTCTTCATCAATATGCTCAAATGCATCTTCCAGGTATGGTTGTGCATTTCTCCAGGTTTCTCTGATTTCCTTTTCATCTTCTTCGTACTGCGCAAAATCCTGGGTTGCCCTTAATCTGTCTTCAGCCTCTTGAAGCAATAAAAGTCCCTGATTAAAATGTAGCGCTCCAAGGTTATATAACGCATCAAAGAAATCAGGTTTTAATTCTATTGCTTTTTCATAAGCTTTCACTGCTTCTTCAAAGGCAAAAGCCCTTTCTTCTGCGTCATAGTACACCGTATCCTGGGACATTTTGTCATAGTTTGCACCGAAGGCGAAATAAAGGCTCGGGTTTTCAGGGTCGCGTTCAATGGCAAGATCAAGCACCCTTTCCGCTTCCTCGACATCACCTGTATGGATATGGATATTTGCCTCTGCAAAGATCAGGTCAAGGTTATCAGGATAAAGCTCCCTTCCTTCCATGATATAATTTCTGGCTGCTGTAGTATCTTGCTTAAACAAGGCGATGTTTGACAGCGACGCATAGAGGAATGGGTCATCATATTTCATTTCTCTTAGTTTACCATACCACTCATAGGCGTTATCCAGTTCCTGTCCAAGCTCAGCAGCCAGCGCAGCGTTGTATAGTGTTGTGGTATCCTTGGCTTCAAAACCTTTACTGATATCATAGGCCCTGTAAAAATAGGAGCTGGCTGCCGTCCAGTCTTCTTCATTGTAAGCTTCCACCCCTTCATTGAATATCAGCTCCGACATAAACAAGTTGAGCTGCTGCAGATCCAGCATATACTGATTGTCTACATCAAGCTCTGCGGCTTTTTTTAGTGCTGCATCTGCCTTGTCTACCGGGTTTTCTGCCAATGCTTTGAACTCAGGTTCTTCAGCAACGGCGATTTGCATATAGAGTTCACTCTTAAGCACCCAGATTTCCGCGTCTTCAAGCACTTCTTCATATTTCATGGCTTCCTGGATGTGTTCCAAGGCACGATCAAGATTGCCGCGATTGAGATGGCGGCTTGCACGGCGCATATCCCGTCCCTGAGCCTGCACTACAGTGGCCGAGATCATTAAAAATATTAAAAGAAATACAATGCGTTTCATTTGTTATGATTTTTGGTTTGAAAAAGTTGTAATTTTAAATGACTCGTTGATAATCAAAGAGCGATCTGTGATGTTATTGTACAAGTAATCATCGACAAAATTAGAAATAATTTTACATACTATGGCATTAGACAGCATATAAAGTTATTTTTTAATGTGGTCATTGGGCGCATCACCATCATTTTCATCACTTATCCCGGTGTTTTCTTCCTGACCATTCAATGCTCTTTCCTGCACTTTGGTAATGGCTGCAATTTTGTCATTCTCCTTAAGCGCGATCAATCGAACACCCTGGGTTGCGCGTCCCATTTCCCGCAACTCGGAAACAGACATCCTGATGGTGATCCCTGACTTGTTGATGATCATGAGCTGGTCTTTGTCCAGCACACTGACCATGGCAATCAGCGCGCCTGTCTTAGGGGTAATGTTCATGGTTTTTACACCCTTCCCTCCCCTGTTGGTGATTCGATATTCGCCCAGGATGGAACGTTTACCATATCCTTTTTCACTTACCACAAGGATGCTGCTGGTGGTATCCTCTACACATACCATGCCAATCACTTTATCATTAATTCCCGAAAGGGTAACGCCCTTTACACCGGAGGCGTTCCTGCCCATGGACCTGACCGCATCCTCTTTGAAACGGATGGCCTTACCGCTGCGCATGCCCAGGAGGATCTCATTGTCCCCATTGGTCAGTGCGGCATCCAGCAGCTCATCCCCTTCCCTGATGGATATGGCAATGATCCCGTTGACCCTCGGCCGGCTGTATGCAGACAAGCTGGTTTTCTTGATGATGCCTTGCTGTGTGCACATCACGATATAGTGATTGTTGGTATATTCTTCGTCAGAAAGATCATGTACATTAACAAAAGCCTTTATTTTATCGTCGGAAGGGATATTGATCAGGTTCTGGATAGCTCTGCCTTTGGAAGTTTTAGCGCCTTCAGGAATTTCAAAAACCCGCATCCAGAAACATTTTCCCTGTTCGGTAAAGAAAAGGAGGTAATTGTGGTTAGTGGCCACAAAAAGATGCTCCACGAAGTCATCATCGCGGGTTACGGAACCACGGCTCCCACGTCCTCCCCTGCTCTGTGTCCTGTATTCACTGAGAAGCGTGCGTTTAATGTATCCCATGTGGGAAATGGTGATCACCACTTCTTCATCCGGGATGGTATCTTCGATACGAAAGTCGTTCGCGGTATATTCGATTTCGGACCGTGTTTTGTCTCCATATTTTTCTTTTATCTCAAGCAATTCATCTTTGATGATGCCCATCCTGAGGGTAATGTCTGCCAGCACTGACTTGTAGAATTCTATTTTCTGCAACAGCTCATCATACTCCTGTTGTATCTTGTTGCGCTCAAGACCGGTAAGCCGCTGTAAGCGCATATCCAGGATGGCCTTGGCCTGCATTTCTGTCAGGCTGAACTTTTCCATCAGACCTTCCCTTGCTTCATCCGGGGTTTGAGACGCACGAATCAGGGCAATGACTTCATCTATGTGGTCAAGGGCCACCAGAAGGCCTTCCAGGATATGGGCACGTTTTTCCGCTTCCCTCAGCTCGTACTCAGTACGCCGGGTTACCACATCATGGCGGTGATCCACATAGTGCCTGATCAGGTCTTTCAGGTTGAGCATCATCGGTCTGCCGTTTACCAGCGCAATGTTATTGACATTGAAAGAGGTTTGCAATGCCGTATGCTGATAAAGCAAGTTAAGTACCACATTGGGTACCGCATCTTTTCTAAGCTCATAAACGATGCGTAAGCCTTTTCTGTCAGATTCGTCACGAATATCTGTTATGCCTTCGATCTTTTTGTCATTGACCAGGTCGGCGGTTTTTTTGATCATCTCCGCTTTGTTGACCTGGTAAGGGATGGAGGTGACGATAATGGCCTCCTTGCCACTTGGCAAGATATCTACCGCAGACTCGCCCCGCATGACAACCCTACCTCTGCCTGTTTCGTAGGCTTCCTTCACACCTTCATAGCCGTAAATCAGTCCGCCTGTTGGAAAGTCAGGGGCCTTGATGTGCTTCATCAGGCCTTCGATGCTGATATCATTGTCGTCTATGTAGGCAATGATGCCGTCAACAACCTCACTGAGGTTGTGCGGCGGCATGTTGGTGGCCATGCCCACGGCAATACCGGAAGAACCATTCACCAGCAAGTTCGGAATCTTTGATGGCAGCACGGTTGGTTCTTTGAGCGTATCATCAAAGTTAAGCTGGAAGTCGACAGTTTCCTTATCAATATCCGCAAGCATTTCTTCAGACACCTTGCGCATCCGTGCTTCAGTGTATCGCATGGCTGCCGGACTGTCGCCATCAATACTGCCAAAATTTCCCTGGCCATCAACCATGGGATAACGC
Organism: Bacteroidales bacterium; assembly: GCA_003557765.1. The sequence continues at coordinate 29,543 of PWNO01000283.1, read as the reverse complement.
AGTGACCATTCCTGGGCCATGCGAACCATGGCATCATAAACCGAACTGTCACCGTGTGGATGATATTTACCCAACACCTCTCCTACGATTCTGGCAGACTTTTTGTACGGTCTGTTGCTGACCACACCAAGTTCGTGCATGCCGAAAAGCACACGGCGATGCACTGGTTTGAGTCCGTCACGTACATCAGGCAATGCCCTGGACACAATGACAGACATGGCATAATCAATATATGCCGATTTCATCTGCTCTTCAATGTCGACTTTTGTGATTTTAGGTTGTAACATTCTAATAATGTTAATTTTAGAATTAAGCTCAGTGGCAAAAACAAAACACACGAAAATACGTTTTTTTTGCTTATGTTCGTTGATTATTTACAGGGAACAAAAAGATAATTCGATCTAACAAATCACAACAATTATTGTTAACATTGCAGAGCGAAACTGATCATTCTGATCAATATTTTAATCTGATTATTTAAACAAAACTATATGGAAGCAAAATTTTCACCGGTCGTTAAAGATGTGATTACTTATAGTCGTGAGGAAGCCTTGCGCAATGGCAATGACTATATAGGTATTGAGCATTTCTTGCTGGGACTGATACGTGAGGGTGAGAACATGGCTGTTCAGGTTTTAACCCAATTGGGTATAGACCTCTTTGAGGTGAAGAAGACCATTGAAAACACGATAAAAGGACATTCACCAAGACATACTACTGTAGAAAATATTCCGCTTGTAAAACAGGCTGAACGCGTATTGAAGATCACTTACCTCGAGGCAAAACTGTTTAACAGTGAGCTGATCGGAGCTGAACACTTGCTTTTATCCATCCTTAAGGACCAGGATAATCTCGCTACACGCCTGATGCACCAACAAGGTATTGATTACCAAATGGTCAAGGAAGAGATCCAGCACATACACCGTGATTTTGAGGAAGAGCCTGAAGATCATGATATCCATGATGAGCTGTCTCCAAGTGAAGATGATGAATCAGCTGAGAGTGGTGGTTTTGGCGGAGGGACTTCCAAAAAAGGTGGCGAGAAATCCACCACGCCGGTGCTGGACAACTTTGGCAGGGACCTGACACATGCTGCGGAAGAAGACCGGTTGGACCCGGTTGTTGGCAGGGATAATGAGCTGGAGCGTATTGCCCAGATCCTGTCGCGCCGGAAAAAGAACAACCCCATCCTGATCGGTGAGCCCGGCGTAGGTAAATCTGCGATCGCAGAAGGCTTGGCTTTGCGCATTATACAGCGCAAGGTCAGCAGGGCGCTTTTCAATAAGCGAATTGTCACGTTAGACCTTGCCTCACTGGTTGCTGGCACCAAGTATCGCGGCCAGTTTGAGGAGCGCATGAAAGCCCTGCTTAACGAGTTGGAAAAAAATCCGAATGTCATCCTGTTTATCGATGAGCTGCACACCATTGTGGGCGCAGGTGGAGCTTCAGGATCTCTGGATGCCTCCAATATGTTTAAACCAGCTCTGGCCCGTGGGGAGATCCAATGCATCGGTGCCACCACTATGGACGAATACAGGCAGCACATTGAAAAAGACGGCGCACTGGAACGCCGTTTCCAGAAGATCATCATCGATCCGACCACAGCAGAAGAAACCATCGAGATCCTCAACAACATCAAATCCAAATATGAAGATCATCACCTGGTCAATTATTCTGAAGACGCCATAAAGGCCTGCGTGCACCTGACAGACCGTTACGTGAGTGACCGATACCTGCCTGACAAGGCTATTGACGCCATGGATGAGGCGGGTTCCAGGGTACACATTACCAACATCCGTGTGCCCGAAAAGATCATTAAAGTAGAAGAAGATATTGATCACGTGCGTGAGGAGAAAACCAAAGCGATTAAAAGCCAGAAATATGAACAGGCTGCACAATACCGCGATCAGGAAAGGGAATTGATGAATCGCCTGGAAGCAGAAAAACGCAAATGGGAAGAAGAGTCCCAATTGCATCGCGAAGTAGTCACAGACCAAAATGTGTCGGAAGTGGTCTCGATGATAACCGGAGTGCCGGTACAACGGATAGCACTGAATGAAAGCGAGCGGCTCATCAACATGGAGAAAGATTTGGAGAAAAGCGTTGTTGGTCAGAGTGATGCCATCCGTAAAATCGTCAAGAGCATTCGCAGAAACCGTGCTGGTTTGAAAGATCCCGCCAAGCCCATCGGATCTTTTATATTTTTGGGGCCGACAGGTGTAGGTAAAACACACCTTGCCAAGGTCCTCTCCCACCATCTGTTTGATACCGATGATGCGATTATCCGGATCGACATGAGTGAATACATGGAGAAGTTTGCCGTAAGTCGCCTGGTTGGTGCACCTCCTGGATATGTGGGATATGAAGAAGGTGGTCAGCTTACGGAAAAAGTGCGCCGCAAGCCTTATTCCGTGCTGCTGCTGGATGAGATCGAGAAAGCCCATCCCGATGTGTTCCACCTGCTGCTGCAGATGCTTGATGACGGACAGCTGACTGACAGCCTGGGTCGCAGGGTGGATTTTAAGAACACCATTATCATCATGACCTCAAATATTGGCTCCAGGCAGCTGAAAGACTTCGGTATGGGAGTCGGCTTTAACACGCCGGCGCGTCAGGCAGCTTCCAAGGAGTATACCGAAAGCATCATCGAAAACGCCCTGAAGAAGACATTTGCACCGGAATTCCTGAATCGCGTGGATGATGTGGTCATCTTCGAAAATCTCCAGAAAGAGCATATCTTCAGGATTATTGATATCGAACTCAAGCAGCTCTTCAAGCGTGTGGATGACATGGGTTACCACATCAAGCTTACGGACGCTGCCAAGGATTTCATTGCAGAGAAAGGCTGGGATCCATCCTTTGGCGCACGACCCCTCAAGCGTGCCATCCAGAAATACCTGGAAGATCCCCTTGCCGAAGAGATCATCCGTTCAAAAATCAAGCCCGGAGACACCATCAGGGTGGATTACAAGAAAGACGCTGAAGAAGTTTCCATCAAAGTGGTCCCTGCCAAGGAAGGCGACTCCAAAGAAACAATAAAAGAAGGCAAGGCTAAACGTGCCAAAAAGACAGCTGCTAAGACTCAAAAGGCTGATAAGCCTGATAAATCTGATGAGGCTGATGAGTCTGATGAGCATTAGTGATGTGCCTGCACCCCGGCCGGATAGCCCTTGATTGACCGGGTGTATTTTGGCCCTTTACTTCCGGGTTTCTTATATTTCGACATGATGTCTTTCTGACACCATATAAGCAAAAAAGCCGGTTTGATTCGAGGCATCTGCCAACAATCATACCGGCTTTTATCAAATATGCAGGATATAAAAGACCCTGCTTTGGTTTATCAGAATGAATAGGTATTGTCTTCAATCAGTTTCGCTGCGATACGGCGACGGGCTTCCTTCACATTGACCCCTTTCACCAGGGTCAACATGTTAACCGCCTGCACCATCTTATCAGCATCATCACCATCGGAAATGGAGTATACGGCATCCATGGCGAATTTACGTACCTTGCTGACCGAATCATAAAGATACACATCCAGGATATCCTGATACACCTGCTGTACATCTCCTCTTTGCGATTTGGTCTTCTCTGTCCGCAGCGCAAGCGATTCTGCGATGTAGATTTCCGTAATCATGTCGGCGACATTGTTCAGGATTTCCTGTTCGCGCACCAATTTTCGTCCAAATGCCTGGTTTGCCCGGTGGATGACCAGCATCGTAACGCGCTTTAAGTTTTTAATCATGCGCATTTTTTCCTCATGGTAGCTTTCTCCTTCCTTTTTGCCATCGGTAAGCTCATCCAGTTGGTTATACAAGGCTTCGGCTTCAGCAAAAAGATCATAATCCCCTTTTTGTGCGCGCTTAAGGGCAGTATCGGTGATCAGCAGGCGATTGATCTCATTGGTACCCTCAAAAATCCTATTGATACGGGAATCACGATAGCCACGTTCCACATTCATCTCCGCCGAATAGCCCATCCCACCATGAATCTGAACAGCTTCATCCACCACATAATCAAGGATTTCTGAACCATACACTTTCAATATGGCATCTTCTACGGCATAGTGGCTAATAGCTTCAATGGCGGCCCGCCCCTCATCACAGGCCTCTTTTTGCTTAAGCTTATCCATCAGGTTATCGATGTCCTTGCTGACGCGATAGATGGCTGACTCGTGTGCAAAGGTGCGGATGACCATCTCCGCAAGTTTCTCCTGGATGGCACCAAAGCTGGAAATTAATGTATTGAATTGTTTTCTTTCGTTGGCATATTTTACCGAATCGGTGATGGCCATTTTGGCCGCACCAATGACGTTAGCTCCAAGCTTCATCCGCCCCATATGCAGAATGCTGAGTGCAATGCGGAAGCCCTCTCCCCTTTCACCGATCATGTTCTCTACGGGCACCATCACGTCATTATAATATATCTGGGCCGTGGAAGACCCCTTGATACCCATTTTATGTTCATCAGGGCCAATGACCACGCCTTCCATGTCGCTGTCCACGATAAACGCACTCAAAATGCGATCGTTATCCACCTTGGCGAACACCACCTGTGTATCACAGAAACCGGCATTGGTGATCCACATCTTCTGGCCGTTGAGGATATAGTGTTTTCCGTCTTCCGATAATGTAGCAGTAGATTTTCCTGAGTTGGCGTCACTTCCAGCGCCTGGTTCCGTCAGGCAATAAGCGCCTAACAGCTCTCCGGTAGCCAGCCTGGTCACGTATTTTTCGCGCTGCTGGTCGTTGCCGTAATACATGATGGGCAAAGTTCCGATACCGCAATGTGCCATAAAGGCGACAGAAAAAGAAAAGCCGGCTCCAATCGTCTCGGCTGCAAGCATCTGTGTAACAAATGACTGGCCAAAACCGCCATATTCTTCAGGAATAGATATCCCCATCAGGCCCAATTCTCCGGACTTTTTCAGGATCTCTTTCATGAGCTCACGGTCCCCGCTGTCGAGCTGATCAAGGTGCGGATACACTTCAGCTTCCAGAAAATCCTTGCAGGTTTGAGCAATCATCTGCTGTTCCTCATCAAATTCCTCTGGTACAAAGACCTCCATTGCCTCTACTTCTCTTACGAGAAATTCACCACTTTTCAGATATGCTTTTTTGTCCATGATAAGGTTGTTTTTTTATTGTGTATTGCCCAATGCCAGGGCGATGAGTTCGGCAATATCGTAATTTTTTACTTCTTCCTCGCGGTTTTTATATTTGATCCCGTCGGTAAGCATTACCATGCAGAACGGGCAGGCCGAAGCAATCACTTCGGGATCTGTCCTGAGGGCTTCCTCGGTACGCTCAATGAACACCTCCTTGTCTCCCGGCTCGGCCTCCTTAAACATCTGCCCCCCTCCTGCCCCACAGCAGAGTGCAAAGTGCTTGTTTCTTTCCATTTCCAGGACCTGTCCTCCCAATGTCTTAAGCACGTTTCGCGGACTTTCCACGATGTCGTTGGCACGGGCCAGGTAACAGGGATCGTGGAAGGTGATCCGCACGCCCTTAAACCGATTGAAATCCGGTTTGAGTGTACCGTCTGAAATGGCCTGATCGAGGAAGTCCACGTAGCTGATCACCTCATAATGGCCACCCAGATCAGGGTATTCATTCTTGAACACGTTGTAGCAATGCGGGCAAATTGTGATGATCTTTTTCACTTCATAGGCGTTAAACAGCTCAATCAACTGAAGTGCCTGCATCTGGAACAACATTTCATTGCCGGCACGCCGTGCCGGATCCCCGGTGCAGGTCTCTTCGGTGCCCAACACCGCATAATCCGTTCCTAAATGGTTCAGGATAGAAGCAAAAGCCCGGGTTACCTTTTTGTACCGGTCATCGAAAGCACCGGCACATCCCACCCAAAAAAGAAACGCTGGCTTCTTCCCTTCTGCGGCAAGGTCTGCCATTACCGGAACATGTATCTTTTCTTTTTCTGCCATGATCAAAAAATCTTCATTGACAACTAACCCGCAAACGGGATTATTTTTCGGTCCACGCCAGCCTGTCCTCATGGGAGAACTGCCAGGGTGCGCCATTGTTTTCTATGTTGGAAAATGTGGTATTGATCTCACCGGGTGCGGAAGCCTGCTCCATAACCAGGTATCGCCTCATTTCAAGAATGACGGCAAGCGGGTCAATATTCACGGGACATTCATGTGTGCAAGCGTTGCAAGTGGTGCAGGCCCAAAGCTCTTCATCTGTAATCCGGTCAAAAAGATTCCGTTCATCAATGGCATCTTTCCCCTTCTTGCGTACCATCTTACCAATTTCATCAATGCGGTCGCGTACATCCATGACTACTTTTCTGGGTGACAGTTTTTTACCAGTAATATTTGCAGGACAACTTGAGGTGCATCTGCCGCATTCGGTGCAGGTATAGGCATCCATCAGGTGTTTCCAGGTAAGATCTGTGGCTTCTTTTGCACCAAACTGCCCAATATCCTCTTCTGCCTCAGTGGCAGGCAATTCCAGTGCAGCATTCGGATTAAGCATCATTTTGACCTCATTGGTAATGGCCGGCATGTTGTCCATCTTCCCTAACGGGTCAAGCTTGGAGTACCATACGTTGGGAAAGGACAGGAAGATGTGAAAATGTTTGGAATAGGGAATGTAGTTCAGGAAGATTAATACGCCAACAATATGAAACCACCAGCTGGCGCGTTCCAGGTTAATGAGTGCACCTTCTGACATTCCTGCAAACCAGGGCTGCATCAAGTCGCTGACCAGGAAAGGACCTACGGCGGCATAGTGTGCATGTCCACTTTGCTGAAGGAGGCCATCCGCGGCATTCATCACCAGAATGGATGCCATCAGCACAATCTCTGTCACCAGGATGATGTTGGCATCGCTGCGTGGCCAGGTGGTCATTTCCTTGTTCCAGAAGCGTGGCAGCATGATGATATTTCTTCTTATGAGAAAGATAACACAGCCCAGGATCACCAATACCGCCAGGATCTCAAAGATGGAGATGAGCACCGGATATAGGGCACCGAGGAAGGTAAGGATGCGGTGGGTGCCAAAGACCCCGTCGATCAGGATCTCCAGCATCTCAATGTTGATTACGATAAAGCCCACATAGACAAAGATGTGCAGGATGGCCGAAATAGGTCGGCTACCCATTTTAGACTGTCCAATGGCAACCCAGGCCATGGTTTTCCACCTGCGGGTTTTTTGGTCATTGATCCCTGCTTTTTTTCCAAGCAGAATGTTTTGGGAGATTCGGCGTACGTTTTTACTGAAAAGCCATACGGCCAGGATAAGCAACAAGCTGAAAATCAAATTTTCAATCATGGGATGCATTTTGGTCAGTGAGTCACAGTAGCCGCATACGGCTTTCATTCATGGATCAGGCGGACTTTGCCTTTTTTAGCGCCTCTACCAGTTTAGGCATGATCTTGGTCGCATCACCCACCATGCCATATTGGGCCGCATCGAAAATGGGCGCTTCCTTGTCATTGTTGATGGCAATGATGTATTTGGATCCGCTTACCCCTGCCAGGTGCTGTGTGGCGCCGGATATCCCAATGGCAAAATAAACATTGGGTGCAATGATCTTCCCGGTCTGTCCGGTATGTTCTTCGTGCGGACGCCAACCCTCATCAGAAACCGGACGTGAACAAGCAGTCGCGCCGTTCAGCAGTGTGGCCAGCTCCTCAATGGGTGCCCAATTTTCTGGTGCCTTCATGCCACGGCCACCGGAAATCACGATCTCAGCATCGGTCAACAACAGCTGATCCGCTTGTTTTTCGACCTCTTTAACCACTGTACTGGGTCGCATGTCAGCCAAATCGATATCTGCCTGCGCAATTTGCGTATCAACCTGCTTTTCTTCCAACTCAAAGGAGTTTTGAGAAATGGTCACGATCTTTACCTCCGTAGGCAGCTCTGTCACGGCAAATGCATTTCCAGAAAATGCCCGGGTCTTAATCACGAAGGGTGAGATGCTGTCTGGCATGTGGCTTACACCAGAGGCAACAGCAGCTTTCAGGCGTACAGAAAGCCTGGGCGCAATGGACTTGCCCGCATTGTTATCGGCCATCACAACAAGCCGGGCTTGTTCCCTGGTAGCCACCTCGGCAAGTGCCCTGGCATAAATTTGCGGATCAAATTGTGTGACAGCCTCCTGATCCAGTTTAAGAATGCGTTTTACACCATATTGTCCCAATTTATTTAACTCTTCATCGGTAACATGTCCGATGGACAAGGCAATTACATCGGTTTGCATCTCTTCTGCCAGTTTGGCGGCATAAGAAACCAATTCAAAAGACAGCTTTTTGAAGGCGCCATCCCAGTTTTCTGTGTATACTAATACTGACATATGTATGGATTATTTTTTCAGGTTAATGATCAGATTACTTTGGCTTCGTTTTGAAGCAGTTCGATCAATTCTTCAGGTTTATCAGGATCCACAAACTTACAAGCCGGCCTGGGTTGTGGCGGCTCAAATTCACTGATCCGGGTAAGCGGCTCCACATGTGCCGCATCTACAAGCTGGATTGGCTTCTTTCTTGCCATCATGATGCCACGCATCGCTGCAATTCGGGGCTCCTTGGCAATCCCTTTCTGAACAATCCCGACGAATGGGGTTGGCACAGCGAGTATTTCACGTCCACCGTCAAGCTCCCTGGTAACCTGCACTTCTCCCCCTTCTATATCCAGATGCGAAATACCCGACACAGACAACTGGTCCAGAAATTCAGCAAGCATCCCGCCTACGTTAGAACCGTTGTAATCGCTGGATTCGATCCCACAAAGCACCACATCAAAGGATCCGGCTTTTACGATTTCTGCCAGTTGGGCAGCCACCTGATAAGAGTCACTGGCTTCCGTATCTATGCGATAGGCGTCATCGGCACCAATAGCAAGAGCCTTGCGAATGGTGGCCTCGGTAGCGACCGGGCCTACATGGGCTACAGACACTTTTTCTACACCACTTCCATTTTTTTCCTTTAGCTCCAAGGCACGTGTCAACGACAGCTCATCCCAGGGGTTGATCACCCATTGGATGCCTGTGGTATCCAGCCTGGTATTGTTCTCTGCAAACTTGATCTTAGTCGTCGTGTCAGGAACATGACTGATACAAACTAATATGTTCATGGATTGATAATTAGATGGTTTTGTTTGTTTCAAACAGATACACCGGCAACCGGAATAATACCATGCATGGGCATTCCCCGCAAGTTGTCTGGCATGTGCCGGCAAAGAAGGTACAAATATAACAATTATTAAAAACTACTCATGGGTAAGCTGAAAATCCAAAGCGAAACACAGATTTGATCATGCCTCATCCTGCACTTACTTTTCTTCCTTCTTTTTCATTTTTCCCATAATGCGTTCCCTTTCGGCAATGTCCTCAAAGCATTCACCCTGACAGGTAAAACAGCTCTGTATCAAAGTTTCACTGATACCCATCGTAGAATAACCTCCATCATGGAAAAGATTTTGCATAGTCACCTTGCGGGTAAGGTCAGAAAACATCATGATGCAATAATCTGCACAATCGTCGGAGGTAGCATTGCCCAGTGGTGACATGCAATTGGCATAGGCATAGAAGCTCTTAAACCCTCCTACACCGGTACCCGCAGTTGTAACAGTAGGCGATTGCGAGATAGTATTCACACGCACGTTCCGCTTCTTGCCGTAATGATAACCAAAACTGCGGGTGATGGATTCCAACATCGCCTTGGCCTGAGCCATATCGCTGTAAGTGGAATAGGTGCGCTGTGCCGCTATGTAACTCAAGGCAATTACAGAGCCCCACTCATTGATAACATCCATTTTGTAGGCGGTTTGCAAAATCTTGTGCAGTGAAATGGCGGACACATCAAGCGTTTTCATCATGTAATTATAGTCCAGGTTTGTATAATGCAATCCCTTGCGCACATTTGGCGACATGCCGACCGAGTGCAGCAGAAAGTCGATGTTGCCGCCCAGGATCTCCACTGAGTCCTGGAAAAGGTGTTCAATTTCATCCACCTGGGTAAGATCAGCCGATATCACCTCGCTGCCAGTGGCCTTACCCAACTCAAAAATATCCCCTTTGCGCAGTGCAATTGGTGCATTGGACAATACAAATTGCGCACCTTGCTTATGGGCTTTTTCTGCCACCTTCCATGCAATGGAGTTTTCATCCAGGGCACCCAGTATGATACCCCTTTTCTCTTTCAGGAGATTCTTTGCCATATCAAATGATTTATATACCTAATTTTGTTTGTTAAAGATAAGTTCTTTTGCTGTTTCCACCATATGTTTGGATGGTTTTTCTCCACCAAGCATTTTTGCAAGCTCCATAACTCTTTGATTTTCATCAAGTTGTTCTAAGTGAGTTTGTGTTTTCTCATTTTCCACGGTTTTATATACAAGCAGGTGGACATCGCCTTTAGCCGCCACCTGGGGAAGATGGGTGATGGTGATAACTTGCATGCCGTTTGACATATCACCCAGGATGCTTGCCACCTGGTTGGTGGTTTCACCGGAAATGCCGGTGTCAATTTCATCAAATATGATGGTGGGAAGGACTTTTTTTTGAGAAATGATGTGTTTCACCGCCATCATTACCCTGGACAGTTCGCCACCAGAAGCGATACGTGCAATATCCTCTAATTCACCTCCAACATTAGCATTAAACAGGAAAGACAGGGCATCAGAGCCATTTGAGGTCAGCATATTCAGCTCTTCCTGCCTGATCTGAAATCCGGCGCCAGGCATGCCGAGTTTTTTCAATAAGCTGATCACCTCTCTTTCAATTTCTGGAATGGCTTTTTTTCGGGATAGGGCGATTATGCTTGCCTGATTTTGTAGTGTTGCTTTTAGCGATTCCACTTCTTCCCGTGTTGTTTCAACCTGGTCGGCCAATGAGGTAGACGATTCAATCTTCTCCTTAAAATCTTCCCGGGTGGCCATTAACTCTTCAATGGAGGTGGCGCTATGTTTCATCATCAGTTTATTGACAACATCTATTTTTGCTTCCAGTCGTTCAGCTTCTTCGGGGTTGTGTTCTATTTCATCGCATATCCGGTTGGTTTCACTGGCGATGTCATCGGTCTCTATATGAAGGGATTCGATTCTATTGGCGATCCCTTCCCAGGATTCCCCAAAACGTGCCAGGGGCTGAATTAACTGCTTTACCTCGTACAGCAAGTCCAGTACATTTTGTTCAGTTTCCTGCAGCAGAAAGCGAGCTTTTTCAGCATTAAACCTGATTTCTTCAGCGTGTCTGAGCATACTGATCTGTTCTTCCAATTGGCGGTATTCATCAGAATCCAGCTTCGCTTTTTCCAGTTCATCGTATTGATACTGAAAATAATCCAGGTCTGCCCTGGCCTGTCGTTCTTTTTCAATCAGCCTATCGAGTTCTTCTTGTTTTTGCAAGTATTTTCTGAACTGCTGCCTGTAGCTGGAAACATCTGGCAATTGCTGTGCATAGGCATCCACCACGTCAAACTGGAAGGATGATTGACCAAGCAACAGGCTCTCGTGCTGTGAGTGGATGTCAATCAGTTGGCCGGCAATATTGCGCATGACGGTGAGATTGACTGGCGTATCATTGATGAATGCCCTGGACTTTCCACTGGGAGTGATTTCTCTTCTAAAATAGCTGATATTGTCATAATCCAGGTCATACGCTTTAAACAGCTCTCGCAGATCCTTGTTTTCCAGGTTAAAGGATCCTTCAATGATGCATTTACCGGTTTTATCTTTGAGTACGCTGGTGTCAGCCCGTTCGCCCAGGATCAGTGACAGGGCGCCCAAAAGAATTGACTTTCCGGCACCGGTTTCACCGGTAATCACCGTAAGGCCATCGTAAAAACGTGTATCCAGCTTGCGGATGAGTGCATAGTTTTCTATCTTAAGATGTGTGAGCATATCAGCAATTTGGATGGGTCAGCACGCAAAGATAGAAAACTTTTTTCTTGGTCAGTTGCTGTCAGCTATCCGACGGTATTTAGAGCTGTTTGAAGGGTCAATTTCAGACAGAATGTCAATGGCGGTGGTTTGCTCCATGCTGGGTGCTTGGGAGAAAAGGTTAACCAGTTCATCACTTTTAGCGTTCAACAAGGTTTGCATAAGGAGGGTTCCGGGTCTTTCGCGATGTGCCCGTTGCAGCATTTCCAAAGACTCAAGTACTTCGGAGCGACCCAGATCCATGTTGTCGGTCATCTTGTCAAAACCCTGTCTGTGATAGCGATACAGCGCTTCACGTATTGACCTGTACCTGTTATTCATGATATTTTCTATGAGCCAGTAGCGATTACGCTGGCTTTCAAAAGATTTCCACCCAGGTTCGCTGGCACTTTGAGCCTGATTGACTATATTTTGTGCCTGTTCAAAGTAGGGTGTGCCTCCCATGGGCGTAAAGGTATCAAAGTCAAAACCGATGATGATATATACATAAAAAGCAATAACTGAGGTCAGGTTGTTTCTGAAACTGTTGGGATCATACTCCAGGGGATCTCCTTCACGATAGCGAAAATTAAAATCGCGGTCACGGTGATTAAATACGGGGGAATCATATGAGGTATTGTAAACGGGACGACGTGAGGAGACCTGTATACTGGCCCGGTATTCATCCCCACCTGCACGTTCTTCGATGGTGATTTGGATTGATGCTTCTATGCGCTCACGTGTTTCAAATGTGAAAGGTGTCCAACTGGTCCCATTAATAAACTCCCTGAGATCAGACCGCAGCGTTTGCATGATCTGCCTTTCTGTTTCAGTCATACCCGGTGTAGATATGGATACCTGGCAATTCAATTCATTGGCATGCAGGTTCTGTCCCAGTGCAAGCATGAACGTAATAATAATAATAGCAAAATATTTGGCAATCATAAGCTTAGGTGTTTTTCGAGGCGATTCACAATGTCTATGGACACATCCTTCTTGTCTTTCAATGGATAACGGGTAATATCGAAATTATTGTCTATGATGCTGATCTTATTGGTATCTTGCGAAAAGCCGGCACCTTTATCAGCAAGTGTGTTTAACACGACGAAATCCAGGTTTTTTTCTTTAAGCTTTCTTGTGGCATCATCTTCACCTGCTTTAGTTTCCAGGGCAAACCCAACCAGGATTTGTTGTTTTTTCTCTTTCCCCATCTTTCCAAGAATATCCGGGGTGGGTTTCAGGCGAATGGTTATCCCCCGGGGTTTGTCCTTTTTCTTTATTTTTTGTGATTCAGTTTTTTCTGGTGAATAATCGGCCACGGCAGCTGCCATGATGGCCACATCGCAATCTGGATAGGTCTTTATGCAGGCCTCATACATTTCCACGGCAGAGGTAACCTTTACCAAACGGGCTGCAGTTGGTGGCTTCAGGGCTACTGGCCCGGAAACCAGGGTCACCTCTGCACCACGCTTTATGAGTTCTGCAGCCAAAGCATAGCCCATCTTGCCGGAAGAGTGATTACCGATGAACCTGACAGGATCGATGGCTTCCAGGGTCGGACCCGCACTGATCAACACCTTTTTTCCTGATAAAACGGAAAGTTCAGGATTAAAATAGGCGGCCACCTGGCGGAATATCGTCTCCGGCTCTTCCATCCGTCCCCAACCTTCGTAACCGCAAGCAAGAAAGCCTTCTGCTGGCTCTATGATTTGTACATGCCGTTGTTTCAATTTGCGAATATTATCCTGCACCGCTTCGTGGGCAAACATCTTGCAGTTCATGGCAGGTGCAAGGAAAACTTGTTGATCAAAAGCAAGCAAGGAAGTGGAGAGGGCGTCATCAGCAATGCCATTGGCATATTTCCCAATAATATTAGCTGTTGCAGGAGCCACCACAAATACGTCACCCCAGTCAGTCAGTGCCACGTGCTCTGTAGTATAATCATTCTGTTCGCCAAATACCTGATCATACACCCGGTTTTCTGAAAGTGACTCCAGCGTTACGCGGGTGATAAATTCAAAGGCATTCGCTGTGCCAACCACTTTGACTTCAGCGCCGGCTTTTTTAAACAGGCGGATAAGAAAGGCTGCCTTGTAAGCAGCGATCCCGCCTGTAATTCCTAATATGACCTTCTTACCTGCGACCATGCTAAACGGATAAAACCCATATTCTGCGACGGAAAAGCGTATCGGTAAGTGGGGCACTGACCATCTTAGCTGGCGTCACTTGTGCTTTCAGGTACCCGATAATACACCTCGCCGGACAAAAACTGGCTGATGGCAATCAGACTCGGTTTGGGTAACTGCTCGTAATACTTGGCAATTTCAATTTGCTCACGGTTTTCAAATACTTCTTCGAGGTTATCAGTGGAGCTGGCAAACTCTTCCAGTTTACCGTTCAGCTCTTCTTTTGTCTCTTGTCCAACCTGGTTGGCACGTTTTGAAATAATGACCACCGATTGATAAATATTACCCGTATCCTTGTCAAACTCCCGGAGGTCACGGGTCTGAGTTGTCATGTCCGGATTCACTTTCTTCTTTTCCATAATTTCCAAAATTGTCACTGGCATTAATTAATGTTGGTAAGCTCTCTTTGCTCCTGAAACCGATTGATCGCATCAATGGCGTGCTCATACATGCGCCTGGCTTCGCCCATTTTGTCACTTTCGGGATACCGGCTTTCAAAAGCATAAAAGGCATCCACTGTATCTTCAAAGCGTTTTTCCTGGCGTTCTGGTATGCTGTTGTAAGCAAACTCGAAATAGGCCTTCACTGTAAGAAACATGGCCTCTTCCCGGTATTGGCTGTCTGGATAATCCTTGATATAGGTTTCAAAATATGTGGCAGCTGCCTGGTAGGCAGAAATATTATAGTACATCTTCCCGATTTCAAAGTGCTTCCTTTCGAGTTTGTAACGGAGCTCATCGATCAGTTCATTGGCATCAGATACCCTGTCGCTGCGGGGATACCTGTTGATAAAATTTTGCAGTTCCCGTATGGCTTGCCTTGTACTGGTCTGGTCAAGCGAATACCTTGGCGATTCAAGATACTGACAATATGCGCTTAGGAACAAAAACTCTTCCGCATGCTCGCTGTTGGGATATGCGTCCACGAATGATTTAAAATAATGGCTGGCCAACATGTATTCCCGATTGTGAAAATGAGCTTTGGCAAAATAATAATTGATGCGCTCTGCTTCAGCAGTACCCCTGTAAGCAGGCATTATGTCACTCAGCAATGTGATCGCCCGACCGTATTCTCCTTCTTCGTAATACTCCAAAGCCTTTTCATACTTCAACTCATGATCGTCGCTCTGCAATAGACGCTGATACTTGCTGCATGCATTCACCATCAATAATGAAAGGATGATGACCGAAATACCTGTGATCCTCTTTAATGCTGACATAGAAAACGTACAAACTTAGATGTAAAACCTTATCCCGCATGAATTACTAAAAGCAAACCTATTTTTGGCAATGGGCTGATTACTTGAAAAGATAAATATATGAAAAGCTTTATTAATTTGTTTTCGTTTTTCACTTACGCTTGTATATCAAGCCAAATCAATCCCTATGCTCTGCTACTAAAGCTTTGAAACAGCAATCGATATCGGTAGATTTCCACCATAAATGAACTGAATCAGAAGCTTGCATCACGCAGGCTATGTTAATCAAAACGCAAAGTTAATGGTTTTTAGCATTTTTTAGTCCCAAAAATCCTTAAATGCCGTTGCTATGCCCTTTTTACTTCGAGTCCGCCAAAAAGCATGAAACCTTTAATAACCAATGTCTTACCGGCAGGGTCTGTTTTCATGTCAGGATGAGTAAAACGCTTGTCACTGGCCTCTCCAAAAACCTGGGTGGTTTCCAGCTTTACTGTCCAGTCGTCAGGCACATGCACATCGCACCCCCCAAAAATGCAAGTCACATGTAGTATGTTGTTTTCCTCGGCTAGTGAACTACCTCTGAAATGCAGTTCTGCTCCTCCAAACACACATACCACCTCGCCACCGCTGAAGTGATCGGATTCCACCACCCGGCTTCCTCCACTAAAAACATGCACCGCATGCAATTCGGGTTCTCTGTCGGTAATCCGCTCGCGACGTTTTTTCCGCCGCCGCAACATTTGCGGAAAGATCAGCATCAGGCCGGCTAAAACAAGTAGCACCGGAATGCCAACGGTGAAGATATCCCGGAAAGAGTAACCATAGACCTCCCTGAGCCAGAATACACCTCCGATGGCGATCATCAGCAGGCCGGTATTTCTGTTGCCAGACGCTACAAAAAAAATACCCAGGATGATGAGGATGAGCTGCCAGGTAAAGAGGCTGGAGGGAATAAAGAACGGGAGGTCATACCCCGCCCATTTCAAAAACAACACTGCGCCAAAAAGGATAAACAACAGGCCTACGATGGTTCTAACAGCACCCGGTGATTTCATTTTTATATAAATTTAATGGTTTGTGGAAGGATTGGAATAACTGTTATGCAAAAATACTATTTTTATCAAGACAAAAGGTGGTTTAAACATAATGTGATTTATGGGTGTTTTATCATATGCATTGTCACTTTTTTCAGTGCTGAAATTGTTAATTATTTGATATACATAATAGTTATGCGTATTACCGCTTTTTTTATCATCACCATCCTGGTCCTTGAAGCCACGGCACAAACCGGTACAATCAGAGGACGCGTATTTGATGAGGATACCAACGAAGGCTTGCCTTTTGTCAACCTGGTCATAGAGGGGACGAATATTGGCAGCACCACCGACCTGGATGGCAACTTCACCTTTACCGGCATAGCACCAGGTTTTGTCAGATTGCGTGTTTCGGCTGTGGGCTACGAAACCCGGCTCAGCTCAGAGTTCCAGGTTAACGCCAACCGTACGGCCAATGTCGACATTGGCATGAAAGAGCAACCGGTTGACCTGGAAGCCGTGGAAGTAACAGTCAGCCAGTTTGAGCGGAGCGATGAGAGTCCGGTTTCTCTAAGAAGGCTGGGTATCCAGGAGATCGAACGCAGTCCCGGGGCAAACCGTGACATTTCCAGGGTTATCCAGGGACTTCCAGGGGTTGCTTCCACCCCGGCATTTCGCAATGACGTGATCGTGCGAGGCGGGGGGCCGGCCGAGAACAGTTTTTTTATGGATGGTGTGGAAATCCCCAACATCAACCATTTTGCCACACAAGGAGCGAGTGGCGGACCAGTGGGCATTCTCAACACCGATTTCATCCGGGAGGTGGAGATGTATTCGAGTGCCTTTCCGGCTAACCGGGGTGATGCCATGAGCTCTGTTTTTGAGATACGCCAGATCAACGGTAACAGCGATAAACTTAATTTTCAAGGCACCCTTGGAGCCAGCGACCTTGCTTTCACAGCCGACGGCCCCATAACGGACAATACCACATTCATCGCCTCCGCCCGAAGGTCTTACCTGCAATACCTGTTCCAGGTCGTTGGCTTACCCTTTCTTCCCACATACAATGGCTTCCAGTTCAAGACCACCACCAGGCTAAGCGAAAATTCCACGCTTAACTTCGTAGGCGTGGGGGCAATCGACCTTTTTGACCTTAACCTCGACCTTGACGATACACCTGATCAGCGATACATTTTGGACTACCTGCCTGTTAACGAACAATGGAACTATACAGTCGGTGCCGTATACAGACGCTTCAGGTCTAACGGCCGCGAAACCTGGGTGCTTAGTCGCAACATGCTGCGCAACTCCGCCTACAAATATCCAGACAACAATGAATCCCTGCCCCGCTTGCTGGATTATGCGTCTGATGAAATTGAGAACAAGTTCCGGTATGAAAGGCAATTTTCACTGGGCAATTACCGGTTTAACGTAGGCGGAGGAGCTGAATACGCCCGTTATATTAATGATACCTTTCAACAGGTTTTTCAGAACAATCAGCCGGAAACCATCGATTATCAAACCGCTTTCGACCTGTATAAGTGGAGTATTTTTGGGCAGGCAACCCGGAGGTTATTTGATGATCAGCTGACCTTGTCGCTTGGTATCCGCAGCGATGCCAACAATTACTCATCCCGGATGTCTAACCTGTTGGATCAACTTTCTCCCAGGTTTTCGGCTTCATACAAGATCAGGGATGACCTTTTCCTGAATTTTAACACCGGCAGGTATTTCCAGCTACCGGCATACACCACCATGGGTTTCCGTGATGAAACAGGCCAGCTGGTCAACCGGGAGAATGGCCTGACATACATCTCTGCCGACCACATCGTAGGGGGCTTTGAGTGGATTCCCGACCGCCGCAGCATCCTCACCCTAGAGGGCTTTTACAAGTTTTATAACAACTACCCCTATTCGCTGAACGACTCCGTCGCGTTGGGCAGTCAATCGGCCGACTTCGGCGTGGTAGGCGATGAAACGGTATCATCAACGGCAGAGGGCAGGGCCTATGGCGCTGAAGTCTATTACCGCAACCAGGACTTACTTAAATGGAACGTGATCCTCTCTTACACGCTGGTGCGCAGTGAGTTTACTGGCTATTCGGGTGACTTTGCACCCTCAGCCTGGGATAACCGGCACATCCTGAACATTACGGGTCTCAGGCGATTGCCACGTAATTGGGAAATTGGATTCAAATGGCGCTTTACCGGCGGGGCGCCATTTACTCCCTATGACCTCGACAGATCCAGCCGAGTTGAAGCCTGGGATGTCAAACGCATGGGATACCTTGACTTTTCCCGGTTTAACAGTGAACGGGTTTCCGCCTTTCACCAATTGGATGTACGCATAGACAAGCAGTACTTCCTGAGTAACTTTAGCCTGATGCTGTATTTGGATGTACAAAATGTTTACAACTTCCAGACCTCCCAGCGTCCGAACCTGACCCGCGTCGAAAATGAACCTCCCTTCACGGATGATGACGGGGTGGAGCGTTATAAACTTAAAGAGTTGCAAAATGACATTGGCAGCGTGTTGCCAAGCATAGGCATTATCTTTATGTTTTGATTCCGGTCATGGGCTGCACACACGTAACTATATTTTAACAATTCAAATGAGCACTTATAATCCTTACAAAGCCAACAGCCAGACTTTTTGACCTTTCGACATTTTGATGTTTTGACAAAATATAATCACATGACGCATAGAAAACAGATTTCAATGAGGCCCACCCTTTTCCTGCTTATTGCACTCCTTGCATTTCATTTGCCTCAATACACCCAGGCCCAGGATCGTTTTTTTCGTTGGTGGCAGCGCGATAAGGAATTACGGGAGCCTTCAGACACCCTGACCACTTCTGTTGTGCCTGGCGGTGCAGCTTTAGAAGTGGTGTTCATTCGTGGTGATGCACACAACCATCCCCTGATGGCTGTGTGGATTGAAGACCTGGACAGCAACTACATTCAGACGCTCTATGTAGCCGAATCAATCGGCAAGGGGGTTTTCCGCCACGGAGATCCCTCCTCCGGACGCTGGCAACCGGGCCCTATCAGAAGGCCTGCTGCCCTTCCCTACTGGGGGCACCAGCGAGGCGTACAGGCGGAAGATGGCTATTATATCCCAACTCAGGATGACCCCATACCTGATGCATTGACTGGGGCCACACCCAAAAACAGTTTCGTTTTACAGAGCCATGCGCCAGATAAAGACATCCGGCAATTCAGGGTGCTATTCGAGATCAACCAATCCTGGAACTGGAACGAATATTGGACCAATAACAAGTTTCCGGGAGATGAACACTACATGACCTCCAGTCAGCCTGCCTTAGTGTATGAAGCTGTTGTTGATCTTGATGATTTACAGGAGGAATATGCCCTTGTCCCCATCGGTCATAGCCACTGGTCGGGACAGGATGGTCGCCTGTTCACAGACCTCAGCACCATCACCACTGCACTGGAGATCGCTGATTCCATTACCCTCCGCATCATGGATTGATTCTCCATGTTGCATGATCATCTTATGACACTCGATTTACCTCGTTTCACCTGCTAAACAAGGCTGTTAATCCTTTAAAGAAAAACAGGTTTGCACATCAGCTACCCGGTTTACGTATTATATCCGATCATGCAAGTAGTATGGCTTACCAAAGAACAACTTGCTTTTTTGCCACTGCCTTGACTTCAATCTTTCTGGTTTTATTGATATGATATTTCGTGCTGTATGCCAGGCTATGTCAATACGTCAAATCCGCAATGACCATACAGCACGCATATTTCGTAAAACAGAAAATACATACCTTTGAAAAAAAAATCTATGACGGACATCCTGACCAAGGAAATACTGGATCATGCAACTGAATTGAGACGCGAGCTTCACCAGCATCCGGAGCTCTCCGGCAGTGAAAAGCAGACTGCTGGTCGCATCCGGGAATGGTTGAAAAAACAACAGCCCGATCAGATTGTGGAAGGGTTGGGAGGACACGGCATTGCAGCCGTATTTGACTCAGGCAAACCTGGCCCCACCCTGCTCTTTCGTGCTGATTTGGACGCCCTGCCTATCGAGGAGATCAACACATTTTCTTATAAAAGTGAAAATCCTGGTGTTTCGCACAAATGTGGCCATGATGGACACATGGCTATCTTAAGTGGTTTTGCCATGTTACTGAAGGACCGCAGGCCGCAACAAGGACGGCTGGTATTATTATATCAACCGGAGGAAGAAAACGGACAGGGGGCCGCTAAAGTCATTCAGGATAAATATTTTGTCCGTATCAAACCCGATTACGCTTTTGCATTGCACAACCTGCCCGGATTCAGGAAAGAGGCCATTATCATGAAGGAAGGGCCTTTCGCGTCAGCATCTAAAGGCATGGTCATTGAGCTCAAAGGTAAATCGTCACATGCCGCCCATCCTGAGCAGGGACACAGCCCCGTGCAGATGATGACAGATCTGATCAACAGACTGATGGACATTCCAAAAGAAAAGAAGCAATTTAGGGATTTTGTGTTGCTTACCATCATCCATGCCAGGCTGGGTGAAGTGGCTTTTGGTACTAACCCGGGAAAAGGTGTGGTAATGGCCACGCTGAGAACCTATCGGGATGATGACATGGATCTCCTGAACAAAAAAGCCTGTGACCTGGCAAACGATCTATCAAAAAAACATGATATTGAAATAGAGATCAGTTACACGGAAGAATTTCCAGCAACGAACAATCATCCGGAGGCGAGTAATTTTGTATTTAAAGCGATGCAAAGGGCAGGTGTGGAAGAAGAGGACATTGAAGCCCCCTTCCGCTGGTCCGAAGACTTTGGTCATTTTACTGGTGCCCAAAAAGGTGCACTGTTCGGTATCGGCTCTGGCTTGGATCATCCCAGCCTGCATAACCATGATTATGATTTTCCGGATGAGATTATAGAAACCGGCATCAGGATTTTTTATCATATTGCAGATCAAATTGTAAAGCTCCAACAACATGTTTAATACCTCCTATATTGAAATCAGCCGAAAGGCATACATCAATAACATCAAATACCTGAAGAAGATCATCGGCAAGGATGTGATCTTTTCTTCAGTAATCAAGGGCAATGCCTATGGTCATGGTGTGGAGAACGTGGTTCCTCTTGCTGAGGAAGCAGGGATACAGCATTTTTCCGTTTTTTCGGCCAAGGAGGCCAACGATGTGCTTAAGGTGATGTCGCCGGGCAACCAGATTATGATCATGGGGCTACTGGATGATGCGGAGATTGAATGGGCCATCACTAACGACATCGAATTTTTTGTATTTGACATGGGCCGTTTCGAAAAAACCGTCGAAATGGCAAAGATGCTCAGAAAAAAGGCAGTCATTCACCTGGAGGTCGAAACAGGCTTCAACAGAACGGGATTTGAATATGATCATATTGCTGAGCTGACCGAATTCATGAAACGTGAACGGGAGCATTTCGTTTTCCAGGGGCTATGCACACACTATGCCGGTGCAGAAAGTCTCGCCAATTACTTGCGCATCAAAAACCAGATCACAATGTTTCGCAAATTCAGCCGCTATTTTGCCCGGCATGGTCTCGTTCCGAACCTGCGTCACACCGCCTGTTCAGCAGCAGCCCTCACCTACCCCAATACCATCATGGATATGGTTCGTTTTGGCATATCGCAGTATGGCTTTTGGCCCAGTCCGGAAACCCACATGTTCCGTTTTCGCAGAGACACTAAGGATACCAACCCTTTACGCAGGATGTTATCCTGGAAGTCCAGGGTCATGGTGGTAAAAACTGTCGAAGCAGGAAGCTTTGTGGGCTATGGCAGTTCATTTCTGGCCAATAAAAAACTGAAGATCGCCATTATCCCGGTAGGATATGCCAACGGCTTCAGCAGGGCGCTGAGCAACACCGGACGTGTGTTGATCAGGGGCCGGCGCGTCCCGGTCATCGGCACGGTGACGATGAACACCATGACAGTAAATGTGACGGACATTCCCAATGTGGAGCGGGGTGATGAAGTGGTCATCATCGGAAAACAGAAGAGACTGAGCATCAGCATCTCTTCTTTCTGTGAGATGAGTGACCAGCTGAACTACCAGCTGCTTACAAGGCTTCCGGCGGATATACCCCGGTTTATCGTCCAGTAAATAAAGGATATGAGAGCCAGTTCAACCGCTTGACCTTATCCCAATCGCGGTGAATGCGCATGTCCAATAGAAAGGCTTATTCTAATTTGCATGCAAATAAATGCCAGACCTTTTTAAACTGTTTACGTAATAGATAAAAGATGGATAAATGACAAAAGCGTTAAAGAGTTTTGCCAGTGATAACAATGCGCCGGTGCACAAGGCAGTGCTTGGTGCCATAATGGAAGCCAACCAGGGTGATGTCATCGGTTATGGTGATGATGTGTATTCGCTCGAGGCCGAACAATCGCTCAAAGAGTTG
Organism: Bacteroidales bacterium; assembly: GCA_003557765.1. The sequence continues at coordinate 6,812 of PWNO01000283.1, read as the reverse complement.
TTCGGAAAAGATGTAAAGATATTCTTCATGTTAACCGGTACAGGAGCCAATGTAGCGGCATTGTCGCACATCACCAGGCCATATCATGCCATTGTTTGCAGTGATAAGGCCCACCTGGAGAAAGACGAGTGTGGTGCACCGGAAAAGCATACCGGATGTAAGTTGCATCACATCGCATCAGACGATGGCAAGATTTATCCCGACCAGGTAGCACCTTATTTAAAATCAGTAGGGTTTCCGCATCACGCGCAACCTAAGGTAATTTCCATTACCCAGGCCACAGAGATGGGGGCTGTATACCAGCCGGAGGAAATCAAAGCCCTCGCCCATTTCGCTCACGAGCATGACCTTTATCTCCACATGGATGGGGCCAGGATTGCCAATGCAGCAGCCTGTCTTGATACCTCACTTGTAGAAATGACAAGGTTTTCTGGCGTGGATGTGTTGTCATTCGGAGCTACGAAAAATGGAGCGATGGCGGCAGAAGCAGTGGTGTTCTTCAACAGGGAGCTCGCCAGGGATTTCGAATATACACGCAAACAATCCATGCAGCTCATGTCTAAGATGAGATATGTCAGTGCACAGTTTCAGGCATTGCACAGTGGCAATCTTTGGCTTGAAAATGCCCGGCATGCCAATGCTATGGCCAAACTGCTAGCCGACAGGGTAAGCAACATTCCTGGAATCAGGGTCACCCAAAAAATAGAAACCAATGCTGTTTTTGCTGTTCTGCCACCCGCAGCGATTGAGAAGTTGCAACGGCGATACTTCTTTTACATATGGGATGCTGCAAAACATGAGGTTCGCTGGATGACAGCATTTAACACCACGGAACAAGACATTGAACAATTCGTATCCGCCATTCGGGAAGCCGTGGATTCTCCATGATCTTTAAGCTACCTGGCAGCCTGGCTATTGCTGGGGAAAGGTTCACGAGCCTGCCAGGCTTAGTTCCTGTATGAAGTCGGGGTCGGCTTCAGGAATTATCATCGCATAATATCATAGATAAGTGTTTGCCTGCCTGGAGAGTGCTACATGCATCGACAGGCAGGCCAGCGACAAACAGCGCTTATCCGTTCATGTAAATGAATAACAGGGTCAGTGGGATGGCAATACCCGCACCAGTCAGCCAGGCACCTCTGCCTTTAATACCGTTTTTTCCCTTCAAAATAAAGAGCCCGGTAAAAGCCAGTATGATAAGGCCTGCAGCATACAGGTCCGAAAACCAGGTCCACAATCGTCTTGGCGTATTGTAGTGCAAAAAGTTGACCTGCCGGAATACAGGTCTTGGCCTGATGGTTTCAAGCTCCCCTTCGCCGGTGATCATATCTACGGTGATGGTTCCGTGCCGGATAAAAATGCGAAGCTTATCATCTCGTGGCAGGCTGGTCCGGAATTCATCTTCCCTGTCGATCTGCTCCAGGAAATGCAGAGCCAATTCTTTATTGTCAGTGATCGCTTCGCCGGGTGGCTTGAGGTTATAGCTTTTTTGCGTGACAATGTAATTCGGATTCCATTGGTGACGGTGATTCAGTGCAATACCAGAAAGCCCGTAAATGATACACATCCCGAAAAAGAAATAACCCAAGTCCCTGTGTATGGTCCGGTTTAACCGACGCAATTTCATAACTACCCGTTTTGTAGCTCAATATCCTAATTCAGCCAGGGATTCGTCTCCTCAGCAGTGTAAATCCACAAAAAAAACTGCCAGATAAACATCAGCCGGCAGTTTAAAACATATTATCAACGTCTATCTTACTTCAAAGCCTTGCAATTGGACATATGGCCTGATGCTGGGATCGATTCCGTGTTCTTCCATCATGGCAATAGCCGCTTCGGTACTTTCACATCCATGATCTTCATCATGTGCTTCCAGCTCTTCCATGTTCATCACCTCTGTATGCAAGGTACCAATAATGGTCAACTCGTGGCCTTCCATTTCTGTGTTAAATTGATTCATGTATTCTCCAAGCATCACCTGGATGCTAAATTCAGAATCATCGGTTTGTGCCACACGCATTTTGTCACCACTGTGCCTGCACATATGGTCCAGGATGCCTTCAAAGCGAACGGTTTGGCCTTCATAATCCATTGGATTTTCAACCAGCGTCCGGATCTGATGATCCGCAATTTGTTCTTCTGCTTGCTGATCTTGTGTAGCAGGTCCTCCACAGGCAGCGAGGATCACACCTGCGGCCAGAATTAAAAGCAATCTTTTCATTGATCATACATCATTTAAATGGAACATAGTTTTTTGTCAGGCAAAAGTAATGAAAAAAAACAACCTTTCGTCCTTATCCCCTTCCAGGATAACATCCCTGCAGCACAAAGACCATGAAACCATCCCCTTTTCCAACATATTCCCCGACTTTTCGACCTATCGACTTGTTGACATTTCGTCTTTTAGCCCTTATTCACCATTGCCTCGTACAATTCACCGGCATTATCGGGTTTTTTCGTAAGCTTGCTGGTTATCACGGTAACCAGTGTGGCCACGATGACACCCGGAACCAGTTCATACATTAACTCCTGCAGTGCCTGGACCTGGATCCACAGTATGACGGTAAGGGCACCTGAGATCATACCTGCGATCATGCCAGCCCTGGTGGTATTTTTCCAGAAAAGTGCCAATATGGATGTAGGGCCAAAAGCTGCGCCCAGGCCGCCCCAGGCAAACAGCACGAGCCAGAAAACAAGCTGTTCGGCCATTAAGCCAAGGGTGAGCGAAATTACAACCAAAAGAATTACCACCAAGCGGCTTAGAAGTACTAGTCTTTTCTGGGAAATGGTTTTGTCTTTATGAATGAGTTTTTCATAAATGTCGCGCACCAGTGCCGAGGCAGCCACCAGCAGTTGTGAATCGGCTGTAGACATGATCGCTGCAAAAATGGATGCGATCACCACACCAAAAAGTACGGGATGCAGGTGCATGCTGGCCATCACCGGGTAGATGTTCTCCTGGTCGGATCCTGGCAGCATATCCGCTTCAGGGAAATAGATTCTCCCTACCATACCGGTGATGATCGCACCCAGGCCCATCAGCACATTGGCTCCAGTCCCCACCATCGCCACACGCTTGAGTTTTGTCGGATCTTTGATAGACATGTATCTCGCGATGATATGCGGATTACCAGGGGAGCCCAGGCCAATGCCCACAAAGCCGATAAACGCACCCACGCTCAGGGCAAAAGGATTAAAAAACTGCCCGTCTCCAATAAGACTCGCCAGGTTGTAAAACTCAACAGGACCGCCCAGGTGCATGATCGCAATCAGTGGCACCACCAGGAGGGCGACAATCATCAATATCCCCTGGATCGTATCCGTAAGGCTAACGGCCAGGAATCCGCCCACCATGGTATAAAACAGTACAATGACCGTAGTAATGAGTATACCCTGTGTCTCCGTAATGTAAAAACTTGACTCAAATGCCTTGCCTCCTGCGACAAACTGTGCAGAGACATAGGCAATCATGAAGATGATGATGATGGTCACCACCACGGTCCGCAGCGCACCATTGCGATCATTGAAGCGTTCGGCAAAAAAATCCGGGACGGTAATACAGTCCCTGGATTCGCTAAAGCGCCGGATGCGCGGGGCATAAAAGAAAAAGAGGAAAAACTCCACCACGGTATAGCCCACCACCGCCCACAAGGCAGAAAAACCCATCGAGAAGGCCATGCCGGTGACCCCCAGCAACAGCCAGGCGCTGCGTCCGCTCACCACTGCTGACAGCGCCACGACCAGCATACCCATCTTACGACCCCCAATGAAGAAGTGAGAAATCCCTTTCGAAGAAAAACGGGCGGCATAAATGCCAATGATGATAATGAATGCCAGGTAACCAATGAATGACCACAAGGCTACCTGGTCAACTTCCATGGCCAGGGTTTGTACTTCTTCCATAAGCAATGCACTGGTTTGTTAAATATGCAGAGACGAACAGTCTTTTGCATTCGTCCGTTTCGAATATACAAACCTACATTTTTGCAGAATATAATACAAGCCCGAAAATGAAGAATCGTACAAATAATTATTGGATCACGGTATTCAGCTTTTTTCCAAATAGATACGAGGTTTAATCAATTGATCAGAAGTTTACAGATGCACACTTTCATGATGGCCCCGTGTAACCTTACACTACGTAAAGCCTAAGTGCTTTCACCAGTTACTTCAAACCTCACCCCTTCTCACTTAACCAATTCACTGTTTGCCCCATCCGCTATCGATCGGTTTGAAAGGAAAGTCTTCTCACCACATCATCATATTTCTGCATCAGCTTCTTATAATTATCAGCAGCGAGGTAGAGGTCTGCCAGCACATAACTGTAGCTGTCAATGTGGTGTTCTTCCAAATCATCCAGATGCATGCCTTCTTTCACATTCACCTTGATTGTGAGATCCGGATAGATTTTCGTGAGGCCTTCGATTTCATCTTCCCCGGGAACGCGTGTTACGGTGCCGCTTTCAAATTCCCGCAGCATAAAATGTGCTGCGATTTCGTAGTCTCCTTCAAACTTCAGCGGCTTCGGTCGCTTCCCAAGTGCCAGGTTGAGGATCACATGGTGATGAGACAGACCATGTACCTTTTCAAACATATAAGCATGCGATTGCGACATCCGGGGGTTGATTTCCAGCAAATAGATTTTGTTTTCCTCCTCGTTGTAGAAAAATTCAATGTTGAATGCCGTGTTGTTCAGACCGATCTGCTCCACCACTCGGCGTGCCAGGTCAGCCATGCGGTACTGCACCTCATTCGGATGGGAAGAAGGATAAAGGTAACTGGACAGGGTGGGATATTTCTTTGCTTTGATTGTGTCCACGATGCCATAGACCAGCACCTGGTGATCATGCACATAGCCTTCCACAGTAGCCTGGTGCCCACTGATCTGGGTTTCGGCAAACATGGTATCCTCCAAGGATGAGATGCTTTCAGGCACACCACAATCCTTAAGCAGCTCACAAAAAGGCTCAGCAATATATTGGATGTGTTTGCGCACCATGGCCATGGCCTCATCAAAAGTTTTCTTGTCTGTAATTTTATAGGCCAGATAGGAATGGTACGACTTGATCGGTTTGATCCAGAAAGGCGGTGTAAAACCAATATGATCCCAAGCATCATCAGCAAAAGGGTCAAACGTTTTAAAGTCCGGGATTGCTAGCGGGATTGCCTTTTTTTGTTCCAGGCGGCTCCAGTATTTGTGTTCGCATTTGAGTACGCTTTCCACGGGAGTTCCGGGCAAGCCATATTTTTCTGCAATGATGGGCACCATGAGTGAACCTGGGAAGTCAAAATAAGTGATGATCCCGTCAATCCTCCCGGCTTTATCAATCCTTTCATATGCTTTGTGGATCAAGTCCTTTACGGAGAGACGCTCCGCACCACGCATTTCATTGAATTTCACTGCAGGACGAAAATCGCACTCGGTTGCCTCCGGCAAATGCTGCAGCATCGACAGGTTAAAATCATCCAGTCCAATCACAAAAATTTGCTTTTTCTCAGCCATCGCGGCCTCCTTTCTCACATTTCAAATCGTGGACAGGTCACGCCTTGTCCCTGCAAACTTCAAACTGTGGACAGCTCAAGTGCTGTCCTGCTAACTTCACACCATGTCCCGCGGAATTCTTTCATCAAACGACCGGCTATACACCCGAACATCTCCTTCATAGGCGTCAAGAATAGCCCTGATGATGAAATCGGTGCGTGTAGATGTCAATACGGTGCGGGTAATGGTTTTGACCTTCCAGTCACCACGTCTGAATTCGCGCACACCCTTCACCTCCCCTCGCACGGTATCATACAGGTTGTTACTATAGGAATAACGTTCCCTCACATCCCGGCGCAATTCCATGTTGATGTGATTGAGCCGGTATTGTTGGTCATTGTTGATTACTTTGAGAATCACCTCGTTGTTGGCCAGGTTGTGTTTGACGGTCCACTCTCTGTGTGCCGGAACCAGCAAGGTGGTATCGAGTTGATCCAGGGGGCCGGGTTTTTCCAGGGCTTTTTCCGAAGTATCCCTTCCCTGGACATTCCGCTGCGGCAAGATGACTGAGCTGTCAGACGGATATATGGTCAGTTCCGGTGGTTCCGGCGAAGGCCAGGCAAGCGGCCAATAAGAGGTAGATATTGAAATCCTGATCATGTGACCGGCAGGAAAGCGCTGGGCGATATAATTCATTGGTATTTCCACGTCATAGGGTTCACCGGGCACCAGTTCCTTGGGCAGCTCGTGGCTTTCACGGTGGCACAGGTTCAACAAGCCGTATGTAACCCGTGTAGCGCGGCCATCCGGTGCTACATCTGACATACGCACGGCCACCATCGCCATCCTCTTGTCTGACGCCACCCTGAGCTTGACCACTGGCCTGCCCATGATTTCGTAATCTTCCTCTAGTACGGGGCTGTTAAATACGAGTGCACCACCGTCCTCTTCGCGCTGGTCGCTTGGCAGGTCGGTCGACTCCTGGTAAGAGCACCATTTGCCAGCAAAGAGGCCAACACTTAGCGGACTTTGTATCCTGACGGACTTTTCTTCCTTGGGCGCCTGATCCTGGTGGCCAATGCAAAAGGTATCCATCTTGAGGGTATCTTCTGCGACACGAGGCGTGGGCCAGGTCTCCTCATCCACCCACCGGCCCGGGCGTTTTGACGACAATGGCGACACGGAATCCTGGACCCAGACCCTGAGCATGGGTTCATCCTTCACGCCATTATCGATATGCTTAAGCCATTGATCCCACCAGCGCACAGCCTTTTTCAGGAAGTCAATGGCCGGCCCCGGTCCGCCCATGTGCGGATATTTGTGTCCGTAT
>PWNO01000238.1 GCA_003557765.1 Bacteroidales bacterium | reverse complement strand
ATAGCCCAAGCACGGCATAAGCAATTGCCTGTGGTAACCCGTGAAGAATCGCTGGCGCTATTATGCTGCCACTCTTTTCCCTGACAAATCCAAATACCAGGCCCCCAAAGAACGTCCATAAACCCCACCACCAGGCCAGTTCCCACCGGCCACCAACCAGACTGCCGATATTGAGTACATGCATCAACCCGAAAAGGGTTGATGCTATCACAATACCCCAACCATAATTGACCCCCATAAACTTAAATGGCTTACCGAAAGCAACATTTAACCTGGATTGGATATACCCGCGAAACAACAGTTCCTCCCCGAACCCAACAAAAAAGAGGTAGAAGACAATGGCAGTCAAGGCATTCCCCAGCCAGGTCCCCATAGCAAGTCCAATGAAAAGCAGTGGTAAAAAAGTGCTGAGCAAGACCCCTTTCCCGGCTGCTGTTGGTTTGCGCTTTAGCAACCAGCCTGTTACAAAAAGAACAGCAATTCTAAGAGCAGCAAGGATAAGCGAACCGTGCCATTCCCTGTAATCTACAAATGCAAAGGCAGCACTGGCTAATGCTACAGGCACTAATGCAGTTGCCGCTATGTCCAGATGATATGAAAAGTTGCGAAACGACAGACCATAGGCTGCCAGGTTCCTGCGGGTCGCCACCAGCAAAAGCAGGGGGAAGATGATCATTATCCCATACTCAATAAAAAACCGGTTTGATACCTGCCGTTCCCAACTGCCGGCTGGTGACAGGCCTACCAATGCAATGAGCAACAGGATAGAGCCAAAGACAACTACAACTTCAAGGACAGCTTTTGCCTTATGCATCTTTTCGTTTGTTGTCTCGGGAGCCGGATTCAAATGCATACAGAGCATGCCGGCTCCACCCGTTTTTATTTCCCCGAAAGGGATCGACCTCTCTTAATTCGATAGAAAATGACAGGAGCTGTGCTAATCCAGACAAGCACAAGAACCCACACGCGACCCGCAAAAATATTGTAGTCTTGAAACAGGGTTGCCCAGGAATGGCCCATCACGAAATGTCCGAAAAGGAATTCAAAGGCGAAAGTCAGGGCAAGCCATGTCAAACCAAGTCGAAGGGCTGCCCGTGGTGAAGGAAGTTTCAGCCATCTGAGAATAAACCAAACGTAAACCCCAAAAAGTATTATAAAGCTTAAGGTAGAGAGTTGATGAGATTGCTGTTCGGGCAGGAATTGCTGATACCAGTATTCACGAATTACGCCATTGATAATAGCAATCGGAATACCCGGAACCCATGATACAAAAAACTTCCAGTTCATGAATATTAATTTTTCTAATTACCCAACTATGTTAGCTGCCGGCATTCCTATCCAAAATTACTTATAAAACACCGCCAGCCATATGGTTAATTGGTTTGGATCAGTCCACGACACCCTATGCCTGCAGTGTGCCGGGATATTTATGTGATCACCCTTTGAGAGATGAGCAACAGAACCATCTTCAAATGTTAAAGTCCCCGAACCTTCCAGAACCATGACCCATTCATTCTCTTCCTGGTCATACCAGCCGTTTTCAGGCGAGGTGTGCCCTTTTGAAATTATTCTTTCAATTCTGATACCCGGAGTACTGATGATGTCATCAAATATTTCGGCATCCGGATCTTTCGGAATTGATTCATAAATGTTTGCTGGTTTCATACTTTCATATTCATATAACGTAATGTTTCAGCAACAGCCTGTTGAGCCTGAAAGGCTTCCTGGAACTGGCCTGATACGGTAAATACAGCCCATATATTCGTTTAAGATAAAAGGTCACCCGGGCTTCACACAGGAGAAAACCGTGTATTCATCACCATCCTGGCTGTATCGATCCTCGTACACTTCAAAGCCGGTCTCCCGCAGGACTGTCCTCCATGTATCCAGCGGGAATATCCCCAGGGTCCAGTGATCGGTCTCAATCTGCAGCCTGCCGTTATCGCGTATCAGGTACAGAACCGTCGTTTCATATTGCTCGTCTGCAGGGTCGGGATCATAAACATTCTGGATAAATACTACCTCCATCGCATCACGGATCGAAGATGTAACAGTGGTTTTGTTCTGCTGAAATGTCTCAGGTGTCACATCGGGTGTGACGATCATCACTCCTCCTGCCTCCAGATGTGCCCATGCAGTGCGGATCGCAGCCTCGAAATCCTTCAGGCAGTTCATGTATGATATTGCATCATCCATCAGAATGGCATCGTATGTCCGGCCCAATCTGAATGTCCGCATATCACCCTGGACAAAAATGCACTCCGGGTTCAAGTCTTTTGCCTGGGCAAGCATTGTGGGACTCAGATCCAGTCCGGTGACTGTGAACTCCCGCTTCAGGTTCAGGATATTTTTCCCGCCCCCGCACCCGATATCCAGCAGTGTAGTTACCGGGCGACCGGCGTGCTGCCGTATCAGTCCTGCTACATGCCTGCAGAAATCAGCGTACTCAGTCGCATCGCCCCACATCGGCCACAGCCACGCGAGGTCGGTGTACAAACGGCAGGTATCTTTCATCGTCAGGCGAAGTTAAGACTCTATCTCAGTCGTACTATGTTCGCGGTTATAAGTCTTGCAAAATCCGACGACAGGAAGGCGATAACTTCAGCAACCTCCCCGGGTTCTGCAATATTGATCAAATCGTCTGAATTCTTTATACTTTCCTGCACCGCCTCGTTAATCCATCCGGTGGCATTGTTTATCAGGATATCAACCGGACCAAATTCCGTCTCTGCAAAATCAAATAGTTTCGGGATCGTTGATATATCACTGAGATCAAAACTGACGCGCCAAACTTTGCAAGAGTTACTGCCGTTGCGGCGCCAATCCCGTGATTAGCGCCGGTGACAAGTGCAACGTGTCCACTCAGATCGTAGGGGATATTTTTGATTGACTTTTTCATATTCTAATCACTCTGACATTGGTTGTCTGACAATGGTTTTCCACTTTTCCGGTGCTGCCCGACGGATATCGCTTAGATAAATTTCGTGGTGTTTGCCTGTCATGCGAAAGCCATTGCTTTCAATAAAGGAGTGGACTTTCTCAATTGTCGGCCCCTCCTGCGAAAATGGTAAGCGGATATTCTCCGTCACCTAAAATATAACGGTCATATATGCCATCCAGGCGTGTTTTCTGGATAGATATTTTAAAGCGGATTAATAAAATTATTCTCAAACAAAGTCACATGCACCTCATCCTTTTCGCCGGTATATGCAAAGTTATTATTCTCAAAGGTCTCTTCCGTTTTTGCTACCACAAGCAGGACAGCACCAGTCTTCAAATGCACCACTGCAGTTCTGATGGCTTGCCTACTTAATTTTTCATATCCAGGCTAATGCAGAATTCAAACTACTCTACAGCTTCGCCTGGTCAGTCCCGTTAAAATTTGATGCAGACTGGCTTTAACGATCAGCCAAATGTAAACTACACCCGGTTCCATACCATATCTGACGGCAGGTAAGGGAATTACCGGCCCATTAGCACAGTCTATTGTTAACTAGGCCCAGACCCCTGTAAACATCAGAGGTCAGGTACACGGGTGACCGGCCGGTAAACCCGGACTGGTATGAACACCGGCAAATGCAGCATTCAGAATTTCACCAGCTCTACCCTCCGGTTTTTTGCCTTATTCTCGTCGCTGTCATTTGGTGCCACCGGCTTGGACTCGCCGTAACCCTTTGCCTGCAGCCGTCCGGTATCCACACCAAAAAGTATAAGGTACTGGCGCACCGACT
>PWNO01000162.1 GCA_003557765.1 Bacteroidales bacterium | reverse complement strand
GTTGTTCCAGCTGCCACCACGCAACACGCGGTTGGTGCCCTTCAGCCGTCTCCCTTATTTTATCCACACATTCTTTCAAATATTTTCGCACATTCTTTTTCTCAATTGGTGGCTGTTTGCATGTTTTGTAAAAGCAAGCAATGGGATCACATGATTGGCATAGACTGCTTGTGTCCACTTACCCGAATTCAGGTTTGAGTCAGCAAATGATAATTTTCGAATGAATCGCTGTTTGCTTTGCTTGTTAAGCCTGATGTGGCCAGGAAAAACAACATATCCCAAAAATGGCAGGCCCTTTTCGTTTTTATTTATGCACGGGGGCTTCATGATTAATCCAAGTGTATCCTGAATGTACCTTGTGAATTGTTTTTGGATTTTGATTAATTCATATTTGTCATCATGCCAGATAACCATGTCGTCCATATACCTTGCATAAGCAGGTACCTTGATCTTCTCCAACAAGTAATGATCAGCAATGGCCAGATAATAATTGGCGAAATACTGACTTGTAAGGTTTCCGATTGGCAAACCTTTTCCGTGGGATGCTTCATAACTTGTGATAATGCGCCTGAATAGGTTCAGCAAGCGTTGATCCTTGAACAAACATTCAATTTGCTGGTGGAGTATCTCATGTGATATTGAATCGAAATACTTTCGTATATCCAGTTTGCAAAACCACCTGTATTTCCTTTGATTAGTTTTTGCATATTCCAATGCGGAGTATTGTCCTTTACCCTGTCTTGTTGCGTAACTGTGATGAACCTGAAAACGTTCAAAGACAGGATGACAAACATTCATGATGGCATGATGCAGCACCCTCTCATGAAAAGCAGCCGCACAAATGGTTCTCTCTTTTGGTTCATAAATGGTGAAAAAATGATATCTACCAGTTTCTGCTGTCTCGTTGAGCAACTGGCTGCGTAATTTGTCCAGGTTTGCATTCAGAAATTTACCATACAAAAACACGTCGTGCTTACCCTCCTTCCCTTTTTTGGCTTTAACCCAGGCAAGGCGCAAGTTGTCCGGATCGCATATTAAATCATAGAGACTCCCCGCTCTTTTCATCCTGTATGGTGTTGTGATACCATTCGATAAATTTCATCCCATATTTATCAAACTTTTTTTTTCCGAAACCCTTTACTCCTTTAAGTGTTTTTTCGTTAACATGTGGCAAAGCAGCAATATCAGCAAGTTCCTGATCAGTGCATATTGCATAGGCAGGTACGGCATCATCTTTGGCTATCTGTTTTCTTAGTTCCCTGAGATGCGAAAATATTTTGAATACATCCTCATTCAGTATGCTTTTATAATCAATCCGTTGCTTTTCGACAAACCGGGGCAATGCAGATGTACCTAAATACTTTATGCAGAAACACCAGGAGGCACCATGTTGGTTGCTTACCAGATGATTTTCAACTTCCAGTATCTTATGCGACCGCAAGAACCTGTTCACCTCTTCCAGCAAAGCACCACTGTCGGTTATGGGCACGGTAAATAGCTTTATTTGCATTTGAAAACAAAATTTAACCCCGCTCCGCGGGGTAATTTCTCTATTCGTGTTGCCTTTGGGCGCTCGTCCCTCACGCCCTTTTGCAACACTCATTTTCTTAGCTCAAAAGGTATGGCCAAAACCTCTGAACTAGGGGGACAAAGCCAACCGGAACCCGAAGCTGTGGTAGCGGTAGTCCGGGGTGTCGCTGCCGCGGTTCGACACGCGGCAGCGCCTGGCATCGTTGCCCCAGCTGCCACCACGCAACACGCGGTAGGAGCCCGATGATGGGCCTGTAGGGTTTTTACTCCCGCTACTGTTGCTGCTGTAGCTTCCATACCAATCACTGCACCACTCCCAAACGTTACCACTCATATCGTGAATGCCAAGCTCATTGGCATTCTTTCCTCCAACAGGTCGTGTCCTGTTTGAACTATTACCAGAATACCATGCCACTTCGTTGATGTTGTTGCCTCCGGCATACTTATATCCAAGGCTGTTATTGCCACCGCGGGCAGCATACTCCCACTGTGCTTCCGTGGGTAAGCTGTAGGTCTTGCCGGTAAGCCGGTTCAGCCTGCGGATAAATTCCTGCACGTCATTCCAGCTTACATTTTCCACAGGGCAGTCATCGCACTCACGAAAATGGCTTGGATTGCTCCCCATCACCTGGCGCCACTGAAGCTGGGTAACAGGGTGTTTGCCAATGTAATAATCAGAAAGCGTAACGAGGTGTGCCGGTTTTTCATCATTCCAGCAATCATCCCCCTGCTCTGAGGTACATCCCATGGTAAAGCTACCGCCTTTTACGGCAACCATTTCGAGGTTGAGGCCCTGGGTGGTTTCTGTATAGTTTCTGAAGCGTGCGGCTTCTTCCAGCTCTCGTCTGGCAGACCTGGCAAGGCTTGCGTAGCTACCATTTGGGAAATTTCGAAGATAACGATCATAGGCTGCGATGGTGCCGGCTTTTTTGGCAGTATTCCACTCCTGACTGTCGAGCTCTTCTTCCTCTTGTTCTTTCTGCTTTTTTTGGATGGCATTAGTTGCCTGGGAGGCATACCTGCCACGAGGGTATTCCTCCAGGTAGGCCTCATAAGAGGCAATCGTCTTGGCATCCTGTGCTTGCCGCCAGGCCCGATTCTCGTTTGCTATGGCCGCCTGCTCAGCCGCCTGGCGTTGGGAATTGTAGTTGCTGATCCACACAACCAGGATGATCAACCCGATAATTCCCACAACCCAGTAAAGCGCAGCGGTGTTGGTGCTTTTTTCTCGTCTCGATGGTGATGGTTCAGGGCTTGGAGAAGGCTGAGGCTCTGGTGCTGGCGTGGGCTGCCGGTCTTTGCCCTGCTGGATTTGCAGGATGGCTTCCACCGTGCTGCCGGCTGATGCCAGACGCCCGGATGGCTTCTTGCTCATCAATCCACTGAGCAATGCCCGGAGGCCCGGCGGAATGCCATGCAAGCCCGTGTGATCAACCTGCTCGTGGATCACCCTGTAGATGATGCTCGCCGCACTGTCGCCTTTAAACGGTACCTGACCACTCAGACATTCATACATCACCACACCCAGGCTATACAAATCGGTGCGGTGATCCACCTTTTGACCGGCGGCCTGCTCAGGGCTCATATACTCTGGGGTGCCGATGATGGCACCCGCCCGGGTAAGCTGCGTGCCGGCAGCAGCATGCGCTATGCCGAAGTCCATCAACACCACACGCAATGCTGAGCGGTGTCCTGTGCCTGATGAATGACTTGCCGGAGTCCCCCGCCGTAATGACCCTTCGGCAGGTTCAGGATCCAGCGTGCGTGTTACCCCGCCAGTGTGGTCTCCTGTGTTTGCTGAAGGGGTCTGCGCATGACAAATAAAGATATTCGAACTCTTGATGTCGCGATGGATCAGTCCGCGGCCATGGGCATAATCAAGGGCCTCTGCTATGGGCAGCATATATCGAAGGGTCTCTTCCGGGCTCAGACGGCCCCTGGAGACAAGAAGCTCACGCAGGTCGGTGCCCTCCAGGTACTCCATGGCCAGAAAGTGCACACCAGAGACTTCGCCTTCGTCATGCACCGTTACGATATTCGGATGCTGCAATGAGGCGCATACCTGGGCTTCGCGGTGGAAGCGCTTCACAAACTCCTCATCGTGCACCAGGTTCTGGTGGATCACCTTCAGGGCAACCGGGCGGTTCAGGTTTTTCTGTATGGCCTTGTACACCGTGGCCATGCCGCCACGGCCAAGCTCGTGAAG
>PWNO01000201.1 GCA_003557765.1 Bacteroidales bacterium | reverse complement strand
CCAGCAACTATTACCTTGAAGATGCTACGTTCGTAAGACTCGACAACCTTTCCATCGGGTACAATATCAGGAATTTCCAGGGAATCCGGAACATCAGGCTTTATTTTGCCTCCAACAACGTCTTTACCATCACAAACTATAGCGGGGTTGACCCCGAGATCAACTTCACCGGCCTTTCTTTCGGGCTGGATCAGTTCAATGTGTATCCAAAAACACGAACATTCACATTTGGTATCAATCTAACAATATAAGCACTGACTGGTTTCATTATGACAATTTATAACATGTGTAACCTGTCGAATAAAAAATAAGAAAAATGAAAAAAACAATCTACAGCTTTATGATCGGACTGCTATTGTTAGCAGGATGCACAGATCTTGACGATGTGTTGTATGACCGAATACCGGAAGACGCGTACACGGCTGACCCGGTTCTTCTCATGAGCCCGATATACCGCCCGATGCAGGACTTTCTTGACTGGGGCGGATGGTGGTTTGCCCAAGAGCTCACAGGCGACGGCGTTGTTTGTCCCATCAGGGGCGAGCACTGGATCGACGACTTCAAGTGGGTTGAGCTGCATAAGCATGACTGGCACTATGAGACCGAAGCCGTACAAGCCATGTGGGGACGCTTTTACGAGGGCATTACCGCTGCAAACCGCTTTATTGAAGGCCAACAAACCTTTGCCGGCGATCCCGTGGTTGACCAGGCCATTGCCAAAGCAAAAATCCTCAGATCATATTATTACTATCTTCTAATTGATAATTATGGGGATGTGCCCTACATTACCGACTTTTTGGATGCCCCGGAAAGGCCGTTTGCCGATCCGCGCGATGAAATTTTCTGGGCCATCGTAGAAGAGGTCGAAGAAAGCGTTCTGCTGCTCGACCCCCAGGCTTCAAAAACCGCCGTAACACCTGGCATGGCCTACTCGCTGCTGGCAAAACTCTACCTGAATGCCGAAGTATATACCGGCACCACCGACAACATGTTCTGGGAAAAGGCAGAAGCATATGCCGACAGTGTGCTGGCATTGGACTATGCCCTTGAGGGTGATGCCCTGGCACCTTTCGTAACCAATAACCAGGCTTCGCCCGAAAACATCTGGGTAATCCCATACCACGAAGACACCTACCACGGTTTCAACCTGCATATGCGTACACTGCATTACCAGAGCAACCGCACCTTTAATATGAATGTAGGCCCCTGGAATGGATTTGCCGTGCTCGAAGACCATTTTCACAACTACGAAGAAAATGACAGGCGTAGGGATGGTTTCCTGTATGGCGACCAGTTTGACCACACAGGACAACCCCTGAACGTTTTCCTTGACCCTCATATCCCTGAACTTGAAATGGCCCCGGGCTCACATCCTGAGAACATCATAGAGTTTGCCGGCGCCCGCGTGATCAAGTTTGAGGTAAAGCTGGGAGCACGTGAAAATCTCAGCAACCACTTCCCGATATTCAGGTTGGGCGACATCATCCTGATGAAGGCCGAAGCCTTGATACGCCAGCACGGACCGGGTGCGGGCGATGATTATGTAAACATGATACGCAACCGCGCAGGGCTCGACAGCTGGAGCAATGTTGACCTCGATATGCTACTCGATGAGCGCAGCCGCGAAATGCTCTGGGAAGCCCACCGCAGGCAAGACCTTATTCGTTTTGGCAAGTTTGGAAACGAATGGTGGGAGAAAGGAGAATCCGGACCCGACAGGGAAGTATTCCCAATTCCACAATGGGTTGTGGAATCGAACCCGAACCTTGCACAATAAACCGCAATCTTTATCTATATTCTAATTATCCATTTTTTATTTCACCAAAACAATCACCATTTATTCACAAAAACAAATCATTATGAAAAACATCAGTTTTTTTAAGTACAGCTTGCTATTTTTTATGGCAATTTCGCTTATTGGCTTTAATGCCTGTAGCGATGATGACGACGACGTAGATCCGGATGATCCACCAGTATTTGTTGAAGACGGTATGTATATTACCGGCGATGGCACTGCATTGCCTGAACTCGAATTTGAAGGCTTGATGCTTTCAACCAGGAACGAGGTAACGCAGGAAGACAGGCCTGAACTCCTCGAACTATACATAGCCGTACAAGGTGGCTCGGCAGGTTTCAACATCGTGGAAGTGGCTGGCGCCGACAGGATCACCTACGGACCGGGTGAAGACTTTGCTGTCGTTGCCGAAGAAGACCGCGACCACGAAGAACCACAGCTTGACTTCTGGCGTGGCTCGTTTGTGGAAACCGACACCCCGTTTACCGTTCCTGAAGATGGACTGTACCACGTAGCCATCGACACAGAACTCGGTGTAGTTATTGTTGTGCCCGTTGCTTACTGGGGACTAATAGGTGCTGCCACGCCCGGTGGTTGGGGCGGAGATACCGAGATGACTCACATGGGCTTCGACCTGAATACAATGACTTTCAGGATTGTCGATGTTGCCATGACAGCCGCCGACTTTAAATTCCGCTACTCAGGTGGCTGGAAAGTGATCATTGATGATGATGCAGAAGTCAGGATCAATGCCAACTATGGAGGTTCGATTGACGACCTGGTGCCTGGCGGTGCCAACATTTCCAACCCCGAGAGTGGACTCTATACTATTGATATGGTATGGACACTGGGAGAGCCTTATGCTGCCAGCATGGAGCGTACCGGCGACCTCGATGCCTTTGACTATACCAACACCGAACTCGGACTCATTGGCGAATCACTCATCGTTGACGGCGAACCACACAACTGGGACGAAACAATCATGGTGCATACACCTGAAGTGCTCAGCGACACAGAGTTCCTCTGGACGTTTGAAGGCGTAGAAGTTGCTGCCGGTGAGCCTGGATTCAAGATCCGCGAAGGGCAAACCTGGGATGGTTTCTCGTTTGGATATCCGCAGGTGGTGATGGCAGGGTTGTTGGCCGACAATTTTGAAACCAACGACGATGGTAATTTCATCGCTATTGAAGATGGAATTTTCGACATTGAGTTCAAGATTGACGCACTTGCCGATGTAAGGACGTTCACGGTGAACCCCAGCGGCGCAGCACCCGAACTCTTTATCCTGGGCGACGGCACACCTGCCGGCTGGGACAACACAGCTGCAATCCCCATGGAAGGCACCGACGGTGAATACACCATCACACTGGAGCTCCCCGGCGAGGGTATGATCAAATTCATTGAGATACTCGGAGAGTGGGCACCTCAGTATGGTACCGACGAAGACGGCACCAGCGAAGGCGGCAATCTCGTTTATCGCCCCGATGAAGATACACCCGACCCGGATGCAATCCCCGCACCCGAAGAAGGCGGTACATATATCATCACAGCAAACACTAACGACATGATTTATACAATAGCCCCTGCCAAGTAGCAGCAAAGCTATCTTTTATAAATTAAAAGCAAACCGCCTCAGAAGCAATTCTGCAGGCGGTTTGCTTTTTTCTTTAGATATTTTCATGAATGTAGAGCATGTAATCAGTAAATGCGTATCTCCCAGGCTAGGGCATATTGTTAATCTTATTTTTGTTTCGTATTTTTGTATAGATTTCAATTAACAGCATTTCATTCAACCCAACCTTAAAACCTTCTTTAACATGACAAACCATTTACAAAAAATCCTTCCATTCATGCTGTTGTTAATGTTTGCAACGGCTGCAATGGGACAAAGAGGTACAGTGACCGGGGTTGTCAGTGACGCCCAGAGCGGTGAAACACTGCCT
>PWNO01000075.1 GCA_003557765.1 Bacteroidales bacterium | reverse complement strand
TCTTGCTGGCCGCCACGCTGCTGATCATGGCCATCAGGGACATCCTGTTGAACCAGCAGCGCAGGATATTGATTTTGCTGCTGTTGTTGGCCCCTATCGCGGGACCGCTGATTTATTTTCAGACAAGGCAAAAAAGGTAAAAACCTGTTTGCCCGCTTGCCGGAAGCAACCGGTGCCAGCATGCTGCTGCTCCGGTTGTTTTCTTTCCGGCATCGCCGTGTTTTAGCCTCCGTTTAACATGTATTCTGCGCAAAAGAAAGCATTTGTGGTCTTTGGCAGGGGGGTGTGATCACAAGAACAATTTCCTGGCCAACGTCCAATTCTTTGCTTTTTATGCATCATTCAGATTAACATTTTAATACTACTTTTGTGGCATGGAAACAGTTGTAAGCGGAATACGGTCTACCGGGCACCTGCACTTGGGCAATTACTTTGGTGCCATCAAGAACTTTGTGAAAATGCAGCATCAGCACCGTTGCTATTTCTTCATTGCAGACTATCATTCGTTGACGACACACCCCACCCCGGATGACCTTTACCGGAATGTGCGGCAGGTGCTCATCGAATACCTCGCCGCCGGGATCGACCCGGAGGTGGCGACCTTATATGTACAGAGCGACGTGCCCGAAGTGACGGAGCTCTACCTTTTGCTCAACATGAATGCGTACAAGGGGGAGTTGGAGCGGTGCACCTCCTTCAAGGACAAGGTGCGAACCCAGCCCGACAACGTGAATGCGGGCCTGCTGACTTACCCTGTGCTGATGGCTGCTGACATCCTCATTCACAAGGCTACCAAAGTGCCTGTGGGCAAGGACCAGGAACAACACCTGGAAATGGCGCGCACCTTTGCCAATCGTTTCAACAGGATGTACAAGGCCGAATGCTTTCCGCCGCCTTATGCATTTAATTTTGATGAAGAGCTGGTAAAGGTTCCCGGGTTAGATGGCAGCACCAAGATGGGCAAGTCGGGGGCAGAGGGCAATGCCATCTTCCTGGCTGATGACCCCAAGATCATCCGCAAAAAGGTCATGCGGGCCACGACCGACTCCGGCCCTGCGCAGCCTGGGGCGCCTGTCTCGCAACCCATACAAAACCTGTTTAACCTGATGGGCATCGTTAGCGACCAGGACACCCTGGCTCACTACCAGGATGCATACAAGCAGGCGACCATTCGCTACGGCGACATGAAAAAACAGCTTGCCGAAGACATGATTGCCTTCACGGCGCCGGTGCGCGAGCGCATCCTGGCCATTGACGCGGATGAAGACTACCTCAGGAAGGTTGCCCGCATGGGAGCAGAAAAGGCCAGGGAAAGCGCACGGGAAACGATCAGGGAGATCCGGGAAATCATTGGGTTTGCCTCGGTACATACCGGTTGATTGATCAGGAACGAAAAGCATTGCATGCAAAAACACATAGAAATCAAGAAAGAGAAAGAGCGGGCGGTGCTCGTTGGCATGATCACCCGTAATGAGACCGAAGAGAAGGTGGCAGAATACCTGGATGAGCTTGCCTTTCTGGTAGATACGGCCGGTGGGGTGGTTCTGAAGAAGTTTACACAGAAGATGGACAAGCCGGACCCGGCCACATTCATCGGCAAGGGAAAGGCGGATGAGGTCAAGGAATATATCAGGGAGGCCAAGGCTGACCTCGTTGTTTTTGATGATGAGCTGACGGCTTCACAACAACGAAACCTCGACAGGGCTTTTAAAACACGCGTGATCGACCGCAGCAACCTGATCCTGGACATCTTTGCCATGCGTGCCCGCACGGCGCATGCCCGCACCCAGGTGGAGCTTGCACAGTATCAATACTTGCTGCCTCGTCTGGCCGGAATGTGGACACACCTCGAGCGGCAAAAGGGGGGCATCGGACTTAAAGGACCCGGAGAGAAAGAGATCGAGACAGATCGAAGAATCGTTCGCGACAAAATCGCCCTGCTCAAAAAGAAACTTCAGCAGATTGACAAACAAAAAGCCACCCAGCGCTCCAACCGTGGCAACCTTGTCCGGGTTGCCCTTGTGGGCTATACCAACGTAGGCAAGTCGACCATCATGAACATGCTCAGCAAAACCGACGTGTTCGCCGAAGACAAGCTCTTTGCCACCCTGGACACTACCGTCAGAAAGATCGTGATCGGCAACCTGCCGTTCCTGCTTTCCGACACCGTAGGTTTCATCCGAAAACTCCCCCACCACCTCATCGAATCGTTTAAGTCAACCCTGGATGAGGTGCGCGAGTCGGATGTGTTGCTGCACGTGGCTGACATTTCGCACCCCAACTTTGAGGAGCAGCTGCAGGTGGTTAAGGACACCCTGGCCGAGATTACCGAAAATGAAGAAAAACAGACCATCGTGGTGTTCAACAAGATGGACAAGTACAGTTGGGTCGAAAAGGACGAGGACGACCTGACTCCTGCCACACGGGAGAACATCAGTCTTGAGGAGATGAAGGAAACGTGGATGGGAAAGATGAACGCCCCCTGTATCTTCATTTCGGCGAAAAAGAAAGAAAACATCGAAGCTTTCAGGCGGTTGCTATATGATACCGTGGTGGAAATTCATCAAAAGCGCTACCCTTACGATCATTTTCTGTATTGATCCGTTTTTGCAGGCCGGCCGGAGGCGGGCTATTTAGGGGCTATGGGGCGCTTTTTTTGCGACGCCAACAAAGAAGGTGCTTCAGGGCGAAAAAGCCGCTTAGGCGGCTCGCCAGGGCCCTGAAAGCGGCTTCCACTATTCACCAAAGACCCTATCTTTGTCATATGCTCACACGAATCTTAGCTGGTATAGTCCGATTGCTTGCCTTTTTGCCTTTCTGGGCGCTGCATGGCATTGCTTCCATCCAGGCCTTCATGATGGCCCGGGTGTTAAGGTACCGAAGAAAGGTTGTATTGACCAATCTGCGCAATGCCTTTCCGGAAAAGCATGAAAGGGAGATCCGACGGATTGCCCTTGCCTTTTACCGTCACCTGTCAGATGTGTTGGTAGAGATGATCAAGCTCCGCACCATCACTGAAAAAGAATTCCTGCGGCGCTGCAGCATGCCGGAGGAGGGCCGCCGGCTGTTGCTGGCACATTACGAAAGGGGTAAACACCTGGTCGGCCTTCTGGGCCATACCGGCAACTGGGAATGGGTGCCTCCTTTGGTTACGATGAACGTGCCCTACCGGGTCGCGCCCGTATACAAGCCCCTCAAAGACAAGCATCTTGACCGCCTGATCCTGGAAACACGAAGCCGGTTCGCGTACGAGCTGTTGCCAAAGACACAAGTCGGCCGGGCAATGGTTCGATACATACATCAGGGCAAGCCTTTCATCCTGGGCTTGATTGCTGATCAGACGCCCAGGCCTGAAGGGGCGCAGTGGCTCACCTTTTTGTCGCAGGACACACCCGTGAATGCCGGACCAGAAAAGGTAGCCCGCAGCAGGAAGATGCCCACCTATTTTGTTTCTCTGCGACGCGTACGCCGTGGTCATTACAAGTTGCACCTGGAACTGTTGAGCGAACAGCCTTGGGAGCTTCAGGAGGGGGAGCTGACAGCCCTTTTCATGGCGAGGCTTGAGGAGGAGATTCGCTCCAGGCCGGAGGCCTGGCTTTGGTCGCATCGTCGCTGGAAGTATTCACGTGGCCGCGAAGCATAAGCATAGGCGTGTATTTGAAACAGGCCGGGGCTTTTCCTGCCCTTTCCCAAGCGTCAGTCAGGCTTTCCTTCACGCCATGGGGAGGGGCTAAGCGTATTTGGAAGGCTGTGTTAATCGTTTTACTTTCTGGATACCTCAAAAAAGTCGCCGATGGCGAAGGTAACCGTTCTGCCGTCAGGCTTGGTTTCGCCGTCCACCACTACGGGTTGGCCGAGGAGGTTGTTGATGCTGCCGAGTCCCCGCCGTGCATACCGCCCCAGAAGAGATGCGTCTGTATGTAAAAGTTCTTCTGCCTGGTCAAGGGGCAATCCTGTTCGTCCTTCAAGCTCATTCATGGCAAGCTGGGCCAGTGTAACCTGTTGCCTGTCTGCCGTTCGGGGGTCACCAGCATCCTCTGCGAAGAGGTCAGAGCGGTCGCGGTAAGCAAGCCAGTAATATTCCTGTCGTTTGCGGGGAGGTTCGTGCTGTCTTTGTGTGGTGCCAACGACACCCTGTGGCTTCACGCTATGCATGCGCGATGCCATGAGCGGCCTTTGTGTGGGACTGTCGTAGTCAAGGGCTGCATAGGCTCCCGGCTCTCCAGGGTCTTCAGCCTGGTGGTCAGCCGGCAGGGAGGCCAGCCGGCTTGATGTCGTTGCCGGGTGGATGACAGTGCGGGGGATGACAGGCAGCTGATGTGGCGGGATGGGGGTCATCGCCTGACCTGACCTCTGCAGCCGACCAGGAGCTTCCGCAACGGCCTCCGGCCGCTCCCAGTCGATGCCAGCAGGGGTGTCTTGTGTAAACTCTACGGTGGTGTGGTCAGGCATGAAGTGCCACATGATCAACGCCATCAGCACGGCGGCAGCCGCTGCGGCTGCCGTGTGGCTGTAACGACGCACAAGGGCTCCGATGGGATGGCGCTTAAGGGCATGCTTTCCGGGATATGCGGCTGCCGGTTCCGGCCGCAGACGGGCCGCACGCAACAATTCAAGATCCTTTCGGTACGCGGGGTTGGCAGCCAAAAAAGCCCTGACCGCCTCTTCCTGTTCTTTGTCCAGGTCTCCTTCAGCAAAAGCTATAAGCACCGTTTCCGCCTGTGCCGGCTTTACGCTAAGAACACCCTGGTCATCAAGGGCGAACAGGTCCTCTGAAAGGAAAATCTCTTCCGTCTCCACGGGGGCTTGCCCCTGGGCGTCCAACCATAGGTCCTTTTTCAGGGCTTCCTTTCCAGGAAAGGCCATATGATCATCACC
The DNA here is from genome assembly GCA_003557765.1 of Bacteroidales bacterium. The sequence goes on along the minus strand of PWNO01000075.1, from coordinate 9,483 downwards.
TTCAAGGCCCACCATCTCAAATGCCTCAAACTCCGCCTTCAGGTCAGGGTGTTTTTCCAAAAACAGCATGAGCTCCCCCCGGCCTTCTTCCGAAAGCTTGCCTTCGAAGTGGTCGAGGAAGTAGAGCGGATAGTTTTCCCTGTTGATCTTCATTGTTCTTTGATGGTTTCAGGCCGAAAGCCAGGCTTCATGTGCATTTTGCGTCCAACTACCATGATGCCGTGGCAGGAAGCCTTGTTTGTTTGTCATATGACCACGTCCATGCTTCCAATATACTTTTTTAAAAACAGGCGCGCCCGGTAAATGTACACCTTTACCTGCGACTCGCTCAGGCCGGTGATCTGCCCGATCTCCTGGTAAGAGTAGCCTTCATAGTCGCGCAACATAATCACTGACCGTTGATCAGAAGGCAGGCGAGAAAGCCCTTCGTCAAGTATTTCCCTGAGCCCGGAATATTCCTGGTGGTATCCTTCTGCCTGCAGGTGAACTTCATCGCACAGGTCTTCGTGTTTTCCCTTTCTCAGGCTGTCGATCATGGCGTGATAAGCCGTACTGAACAGGTAAGCGCGGGCTTTATCCGCACGGACTTCCCGATGACGAAGCCAGAGCCTTTCAAAGCTGTCCTGTACCACATCCTGTGCCCGGGCATCGTCGCGCAGGTTTTTCAGTATAAAGCGATACACGCCATCCGCATAGCGGTCTACACACTGATTGTATTCGGCCGTTGTCATGTGTTCCGGTTAGCTCTTGATTTTTTTCCGTATGCCGGCGTTGGCAGCTGTTCCGTCAGGTCAGCCTGCTATTCTCTATGTTGTTACTTGTTGGTTTGACTCCCTGTTCAGTCCTTGTTTATCTGTCGCCCATGGCCGCCTCAGCTGTCCAACCAGCCCCACTTTCCTTGTCTCTGCCTTCCTGCCTGGAAGCGTTTTTCCCTCTCCGTGACCTTGTGTTCCATTAGGATTGTTTCGTGTCCTGGAAGCTTTATTTCGGTCTCATTGCCTTTGATCGTGCCTTTGTAAGTCCTGCCCGGTCTGCCTCTCCTCTACTCTGGGTTAACGTTTACTGATCTTTTTTTCCCATGCATCAGTTAGACGTATGTCATGTGAAAAAAGTTACACCAACACAAAAGTACGGATTGTTTTTATACCTTACCCGCTTACATTGTGTGTTTTGCAAACACGGGGAAATGGAACACAGCAAGTAACATCTTTTGGGCCTATGGGTTGCAGATGCAGCCCCCAGCCTTTGATGGTTTCCGCGTCCAGACCCTCAGGTGGCGTGATTTTTCTCAAAAGTCAAAAAGCTGAAAAAGCCGGGCTTGCCTTGCTTGATGGGGGTTGACAATCCCATGGCGTTTTTGGTGTTGGCGGTTGACTCTTCCCTGAAACAAAGACGAATTTATTACGTTTTTTTACCTGTTTACACATGCCGCTCTTGTTTGTTTTGCCCAGACGATATGCCACGCACTATATCTTTTGCAAAATATATTACCTTTACAAGCATAAGATTGTGGTATACACATAAAAAAACATGACCTATGACGGATTTTACCAACACACCCGAGATCGCTGATGAGGACATCCGGCAACGCACAGAAAAAATATTACAGGATGCGCGTGAAACATCTGATCCGGGAAAGGTTTATCGTGACTTGCTTGGGATGATCGACCTCACCACCCTGGAGGGCACCGACACGAAGAGGCGGGTGGAAGATCTCTGCAAGCAGGCGGCTTCCTTTTCGACACTGCCTGATGGCTTGCCTGATGTGGCGGCGGTTTGCGTATATCCGCCGTTTGTGTCGCAAGCCCGCAAGCTGTTGGAAAACAGCGGCATTAGTGTGGCGGCCGTAGCCGGTGCCTTTCCTTCCGGGCAGTCCCCGCTTTTTGTAAAGATGGCGGAGGTAAGGTATGCGGTTGACGAGGGTGCACAGGAGATTGACATGGTGATCTCACGAGGGAAGTTTTTGGAGGGTGAATACAATGAGGTCTTTGATGAGATTGCCGCCATCAGGGAGGCATGTAAGGATGCACACCTGAAGGTCATATTGGAGACCGGGGAGTTGAAGACGGCCTCCAACATTCGTCGTGCCAGTGAGATCGCCCTGGAGGCAGGGTGTCATTTCCTCAAGACTTCCACGGGAAAGGTCAAGCCGGCGGCCACGCCGGAGGCCATGTTGGTGATGCTGGAGGCAATCCGCGATTACCATAAAAAAACCGGCCTGATGACCGGCATCAAGCCGGCCGGGGGCATTTCTGACCCCGACACGGCCCTATTATATTATCGCCTCACCCGCGAAGTGCTTGGCGCCAAGCGGCTCAACAAAAAGTGGTTCCGAATAGGAGCCAGTCGCCTGGCTGGCTCCCTGGTGGAGGCTATCCGCAATGCAAAAAACGCCTGACCAGCTTCATGGTCTCTTCAGTGTTTCCACTTAGCTTTTCCCGGAGGTTCTCGTCATCGTAGCCTTCCAGCGTGTCTATGATGCCATCCAGCAAAGTGTCGGGAAACACATCATATTTTTTGTAGACACTGGCTTGTTCTCTCAGGTATGATGCTGCCTTTCTGCAGGAATAGGGCAGCTGGGCCAGTTGCTGCTGGCGTTCCCTATGTTTTTCATCAAAAATGTTGACATCCACATAGGTCTTTTCGGCCAGCTCCAGTGCGTTGGGCATCTCCAGTCCGTGACGTGCCCCCACGCAGAGCCCTGCGATCAGCAGATAAATGTCTGCGGAGCCGTCGGGGCAACGGAACTCAAAGGTCTGCTTGTCGCGGAGGTCTTTATCCTGTGGACATTCATTGGGGTTCTCCCTGGCCACCATGTCGCCCGATCCGACCCATCCAAGGGGTACACGCACGAGGGTGGAGCGGTTACGTTCACCCCAGCATACGTTGGTAGGCGCTTCCTGGTGGGGTACCAGGCGAAAATAGCTTGTAGGAATGGTGTTGCCAAAGGCTGACAGCGACGGTGCGAGGTCCAGGATCCCGGCGATGACCTTGCGTGCAGGGTCGCTGATGCGGTCATTTTCCAGGGTCACATTCTCTCCGTCTTTCATGATGCGCATGTGGATGTGCATGCCACTTCCGGCCTTGCCTGCCGTGATTTTGGGCGCCAGACTCACGGTCACGCCATACTGGTAGGCCACCTGTCGTAAGATCCACTTGGCAATGATGAGCTGGTCGGCAGCCGATTCCACATCCGTGGGCAGAAACTCGATCTCATTTTGTTCATAATCAAATTCTTCATCAGAAAAATTACCTACCTCTGAATGAGAATATTTGATCTGTGCCCCGGTTTGCGCCATGGCCATCATCGCATCCATCCGAAGCTGCTCCCATTTCACGAAGGGCTCCGACTCGTGGTAAGCCCGCTGGTCGGTCGCCCGGTAAAGGGGGTCTTTCTCGCTGATCACATAGTATTCGATCTCGCCCATCACCTCCATTCCATAACCGGTCTTATCCAGGAGCTCCTGGTGTGCCTTACGCATGATGTTCTCAGGTGCACTCGCCAGGGGCTTGCCATCCTTGTCATAATAGGAACAGAGGATGTCCAGTGTCGGGATCTCCGTAAACGGATTCATGAAGGCCGTCCGAAAGCGGGGCACGACATATAGGTCGGAAGACCCGGCCTCAAGAAAGGTAAACAGGCTGCTGCCATCCACTCGCTCTCCTGTAGACAGGATGGTGTCCAGGTGTTCCCTGCTCTGGATCACAAAGTTCAGGGCCTTGAGACGACCATCGCCACCTACATAGCGAAAGTTCACCACCTCGATTTCGTTTTCCTGTACAAAGCGGATGATGTCCTCCTTTGTAAAGTCAGCAGGGGATTTGTGTAAATAACGAACCAGCGGATTGGGGTTTAACAGATATTGATTTTCTTCCATTGCAGATGAGTTTTATATGGTTAATAATCGCTTTTTAGCCTGCAGATTTTGAAATGAGCGCCAAACATAAGGAAAAAAAACAAATCGGCGAAAAACCAGCCAAAATGGCGCGCTTTTCGTCGGTCAACGTGATTTTGATGCGTTTTTGGCGCCAAATTGTCCGGTTTTGCCTGTGGATGTGTAACGGAACAGCTTTTGTACCGAATCGGGCAGCAAAAATGATGTATCACAAAAAAAGGAAAGAATCATGACTATTATCAGATGGCATAAGCGTCCCCTGATGGACAACAGGTTTGAAAGGGATTTTGACACCGGGTTTGAAAGAAATTGCGGTTGCGTTCCCGCCACCAACATCCTGGAAAATGAGCAGGCTTTTGAAATTCATCTGGCTGTGCCGGGCATGAACAAAGAAGACTTTAAGATGGAGATGGAAGAAAACATCCTGACGGTCACATTCGAAAAAAGTGAACAAGACAAGCCTGCGGGTGAGTATTTACGCCGTGAGTTTGAGATGGATGCGTTCACCCGCTCCTTTTCCATCCCCAAAACTGCCGATGCAGAAAGCATCAAGGCAAAATATGACAACGGCATCCTGCAGATCACCGTGCCCAAGATCGACAAGGCCAGGCTGAGCAAACAGATCAAGGTTTCCTAAGGGCATACACTTTCTCAAGGCTTTAGAAAAATCTTGCTAAAATCGGACCATCCGCCCATGGTGGTGGATTGTCCGATTTTGTCTTCGTGCTGCGCGTTTTTAAGGCCGTACAGACCTGCGTACAAAAGGTCCGCCAGCGCATCACCACGCACAAAGGACGAGGGCTTTCAGGTTAACTAACACAGGGTGTCTCAGTGTTGAGGCGCCCTTTTTTTGTAGTATGCTTTATACCAGTCCACAAAGGCTTCGATCCCTTTTTGCACCGGGGTTCCGGGTTTATATCCGGTGACCTCTTCGAGGGCCTTTGTGTCTGCCCAGGTGGCTGGCACATCTCCTGGCTGCATGGGCAACATCTCCTTTAAGGCGGTTTTACCCAGGGCGTTTTCAAGGGCTTCAATAAACGCCATGAGTTTCACAGGGTCTCCATTGCCGATGTTGTACACGCAATGGGGCACATTGCTGGTTCCCGGGTCAGGATGGTCTCCTTGCCATGCTGGATTTGGTCTTGCAGGGTGTTCCGTTACGCGGATGATGCCCTCGACAATGTCGTCCACATAGGTAAAGTCGCGCATCATGCGGCCGTTGTTAAAGACCTGTATGGGTTGACCGTCCAGGATGGCTTTGGTAAAAATGAATAGCGCCATGTCGGGTCGCCCCCAGGGGCCGTAAACGGTAAAAAAGCGCAATCCAGTGGCGGGAATGTCAAAAAGGTGGCTGTAGACATGCGCCATCAGCTCATTGCTTTTTTTGCTGGCGGCATATAGCGATACGGGGTGGTCTACGTTGTCGTTAACGGAGAAAGGCATGTCTGTGTTCTTTCCATAGACCGAGCTGGAAGAGGCATATACCAGATGATCTACGGGATGCGCCCTGCAGGCCTCAAGGATGTTGAGGAAGCCGGTGATGTTGGCATCTACGTATGCCTGTGGGTGTGTCAGCGAATAACGCACCCCGGCCTGTGCGGCCAGGTGGATCACGCAGTCGAACTGTTCTTCAGCAAACAAGGCCATCAACGCGTCCCGTTCGGCCAGATCCAGTTTATGGAAGGTGTAGGGCTTGTCGGGGTGCGTGACCCGGGGGTGATCTGGCTGTGCCTGGCTGGCATCGCGGGGCTTCTCCGGGTATGACCTTCCGGCTTCTGCCCCTCTGGGAGTGTTCTCTTGCGTGTGCGGATGATGTTTTGTGTGTGGCGTTGTCTGCAGATTTTTTTGTGTGTGCGGGCTCGTGCCATGCGTTGCAGATTTTTCGGACAGGTGTTGTTCATCGGAAGGGTTCGCCTGTTCATGCCGTGGCTTTTCTTCCACAGCGGAAAGATCTATCCCGGCCTGCTTAAGGCGGTCGTATTTCAGGCGGACATCGTAATAGTCGTTAATACTGTCCAGACCCACAACCTGGTAGCCCCTGCCGAGCATGGCATTTGCTGCGTGAAACCCGATAAACCCGGCAGCTCCGGTGATCAGTACTTTCTTCATGGGTGTGCTTCATTTCTTGGGTTTGTGTATATTAAGGACGAAAGGACAAAAGGTCGAACTGTCTAAAGGTCTAAAGGCTGAAATCTCCGGGTCTGCGATGTGCTGCGCGCTGCCAATAATGTTCGTTTCCGATGGGTGGCGCTGCGCCCCGGGGCTGGCAAGGGTTCCATCTCTTACCCGGATGATCTAACCCGACCCGGGCAACTCCTGGCAGTCCAACATACTTCCCCTGCTAACTTCCAACCCATCGCCTCAAACCCAGATCATCATCATTCCAAAACCATTGCAAGCCCAAACCCAGTAACGTTTTAACCCGGCAACACCCTGATTTAATCCCGCTCATCATAAATGCCCTAGGACACGACAACCTCCGGGCAGTCCAGGTGCTTTCCCCTACCGCCCTGCCATTCGTATTTTTTGTGCGATTTCCACGCTTGGGCGGGCGGTTTCCACGCGGAAACCACGGCCAGCGAGTATTTCCCGATAGCTTTCGGTATGCAAGTCGGTAAATCCGTCGCTAAACTCCACTTCTTCTTTGTCCACGGTAATGCTGCGGTATGTTCTTTTGCCTTGTTCAATGGCTTTTCGCGGAAGGTCTTTTTCATTTACACTCAGGAACCAGTTTACCTTTGCCTTTTCGAATTCCAGCAGGCCTTTGGCTTTTTCTGGCCGGCTTTCGAGCACCTCCAGTGCTTTCATGTCTCCGAATATCCAGCTAAGCATGTCAAAAAAGTGGATGCCGATGTTGGTGGCCACGCCGCCGGATTTTTGCATATCGCCTTTCCAGGAAAAGAAGTACCATCTCCCCCGGCCGGTAATGTACTGTATGTCAACGTCATACACCTTGCCTGCGGGGCCTTCTTCGATTTGTTGCTTTAGTTTTTTGATGTTTGGATGCAGCCTTAGTTGCAGGATGGTATAGATGTGTTTACCTGATTCTGCTTCCAGCTCGCATAAGGATTCAAGGTTCCAGGGGTTCAGCACAATGGGCTTTTCGCAAATGGCGTGTGCATGGTTGCGCACGGACATCCGGATATGGGCGTCGTGCAAGTAGTTTGGCGAACAGATGCTCACGTAATCGATGGTTCCTTTGCCTTGCCGGCGTAGTTTATCGAGGTGCCGGTCAAAACGCTCGGGTTCGGTAAAAAAGTCAGCATGCGGAAAGAAGCTATCTATAACACCCACACCGTCATACGGGTCGAGCGCACATACCAGTTCGTTTCCCGTGTCCTTGATGGCTCGCATATGTCTTGGTGCGATGTAGCCTGCTGCTCCAATCAGTGCAAAGTTTTTCTGCATGTTTCAGGGTGTTTTTTGTCAGGGCTTTTTTTGGGTGTAATCGTATGGCGTCTTTATCACATTGTTTTTCAATTGCACCTGCAAGGATAATCACGCAAAACAATACGAGCGATCAGATTGATCGATTAGCGGGCGCTGTATGGTGTAACTTAAAAATCCACATCCTTTGGGCGTTGTTATGTGCTGGCTGGGCTTTGCCCTTAGGCCTTAATTGTAGAAAAAATTCGCGTTGCGAAGCAAAATACGGAATAAAATCCACATCCTTTGGGGATGTATGTCCAGTTTAGGTGAATTATTTCTGTGCGTTTGCCACTGGGCGAAGGCACGGGTTTAGCAGACCAAGCCAATCGTTTCTGCATTTTTCCTGTTGGTCTTTTGACAAAAATATAACCGCATTAAGCATGATTAATACAGGTATCATATGCTTTTGATTACAAAGATAAAATAAAGCGGGAGATCAGCGTATGTATGTGGGGTTACACCTGCAGGCTCATCCTGACGCATGTTTTTGAACTCTTTAACATCATTGATCCGGAGATGCGGCACTTGCGGGAGTTTGTCTCCCCTGTTGGCCCGCCAGCCATTCGCACCCGTGGCATCATCTCATTGCTGGTTCGCGTGTATCTAAGGCCCTTTCCTTAGTCCGTTTTGCGATAAATAAAGGCCTGGCTCGACCAGGGTGATTTTTTTCTTCTTGCCCGGTAATTGGAAATAATTGCTGTACGGGCGGCGCTGAGAAGGCGGAGCGGGCCTTCGTATAATGTTTTCTTCTTTTGTGCACTTTTGCTGTCACGTTTTTGTTGTTCGCTGAGCAGGGAGATGTACCATGCGTCGAATGGCAAGGGATAGGTGGCGACATGTTCAAACTTTACCTGGCTAACCATGGCATGAAGGGTTTTGGGAGTAAAGTGGAATAAGTGCCGGGGAAGGTCCCATGCGGCCCAATCCGATTTATAGTGCCTGGCATCGTGGCTCGTGGCCATTGGCACGGCAATCACAATCAGGCCGTTTTCATTAAGTTTGTCGTGCAACTGTTGCAACACCTCATGCGCTTCTGGCAGATGCTCCACCACGTGCCACAATGTGATGACATCAAAAGCAGGCTGGCCGTCAAGGCAACTGAATGTGGAACACACATCGACTCCTTTTTTCAGGGCACGGTTTCTTGCCTCTTTATTGGGTTCTATGCCGGATGCATGAAACCCTTGTTTGCCGGCATAAATGACAAATTCTCCTGTGCCGCAACCATAATCAAGCAGTCTGGGTTTTTGTGCATACTGGTGGTTTTTAATCCAATGAAGCTTCCGTTTGATCATCAAACCCTTAATCCATGCGTACAGCACCTCTCTCATGTTCCTTCGCGCATCCGTATGCGACACATATTCTGCTGATTTATAATAACTTGTCGCTGTTTTTTCTGCTGGGCGAGGGTTGGTGATTAACAGTTCACAATGCGAGCACTTGGTTATAGTAAATCTTTCTTTTGAAACCAAGGTGTCGCGGGCAGAAAGATGTGGCTCATGGGAATCTCTCTGTTTACAGAGTGGACAAGTATGTATTTCGATCATCATGGGGTGTTATGTCTATCTTTGTTAAATATTCAACCACCACCTTCTAAGAAGGTGGATTGTTAACCCAGAAGGCAACGCCTTCTTTGTCGCACAAGCCGCTCCAACCAGCCGTTTATGCAGTAAATGAGCAAATAATTGTAAATGCAAAGCAAAAATAACATTACCACCATCAAAGAAGGTGGTTTATCAAGTTTAAATTAATTGTTCCACGTGGAACAATGATGTCACCAGATCAGGGTCTCTTTATTTCCCGAGAAAATGATCAACGATTGTGCCTATTAAAGTCTTCCACCTATGGACCATTGTGCTGCTGGGTGGTTAAAGATCAGGCAAATTTCATGAAAAATCAATTGTAAACCAATATTTTTTGCTCATTTTAGCTGCAATTCATGTGCCCAAAAACATTCATCGTTAATGCGTGATTAGGCACTTAACGGGCTATCTGTTTAGAGCACATACAAGAGCATATCTGTCTTCGTGGGCGCTATGTTTGTCTTCGTAAAGTAATTTATTGTTCCACGTGGAACAATGGGGTTAACAGATCGGGGTGTTTATTTACACGTCCCATTATATTGATCAATTGATGCGTCTGTTAAAGTCTTCCGCCT
>PWNO01000063.1 GCA_003557765.1 Bacteroidales bacterium | reverse complement strand
CACCCTTCAATGCGGGTCGTTAGCTCAGTTGGTAGAGCACTGGACTTTTAATCCATTGGTCGTTGGTTCGAGCCCAACACGACCCACCATACAATTCAATATGTTGCGTGACCTCTGAGCGCAATCTGAAGTTGCGCAAGTGGTCTTTGTAAGCGCTCTGTAAGCAAATATGACCGCTTTACAGCACGATCGGGTAGCATTTCTGCGAACGATACGGCCTGAATTCTGCCGTATGACGCTCCCCTGGTCCCCGTCTGACCTCATCCGAATGCCGCAGTCGCAGGAAGCGCTTATCGTTTTCGCGCCTCGGTGTGTGTATATTCGTAGATAGCAGGCGAGGTCCTCGCCCTCACCGGGCTCCAAAAAACGGGGCCTACAGGCAAAGGTCGAAGATCATGCCACGGGAGAGCCTCTACTGCTGTCGCCGGCGAATGTTCCGCCGGCAACAACAGATGCTAGAGGTCAACATGTCCACAATCCGTGGTTTTGCACGGCCCGTGTCCGCGCCCCCCCTCCCCGTTACCCCAAATCGTCTCTCGGAAAGCGAATTGCTGGCCGAATGGGACGCCGATATCGTCCGCGCGTCTCGCGCTGCGCCTTCACGTCACGACCATGCGGACGATATCGCACAGAATGCTCGTCTCGCTGTGCTGCTCGCCATCCGCGAAAAAAGGATCACCCACGAGAGATATATACGGAGGGTAATCAGCAACAGCATCAAGAATTCTCTGCGGCAGACGCGGGTGGTCTTGGGCGCGGTGACGGACGACGGCCTTGACGAATTACCATGCCCAGCGTTTGCCGGTGACGTAATTGCAACTGCCCGCGTGACTGCCTGGATCCAAACTCAGCGTCCTGAATATCGAAACGTGTTCGAGTTGCTCTATCAGGAAGACTTGACGCAGAGTCAAGCGGCCGACTGCCTCGGCATAAGTCAGCCCAGGGTCGCCCAGTTGCACCGGCAATTGCTCTCGCGCGGCGCCGACCAACTGCGCGATCTGGCCGCGTAGACTTCAACTCCTTCCCGGTGTTTCCTGGGCCAGACCCCGGTGTAGTTTATGCTTGGCCCGACTGGCGGCTCTAAAGAAGAGGGCTGCCGAAATCACGGAGCAATCGTATGAATCAAATCACCATGACCACCGAAACCACTGAACGTCAGCGCAAATACGTCGAAGCCCAGAAAGAGAAGGGGAACAGCCTGGGAATAGTGTTTGCAGACGCATTTCTGCGTGGCATGCGAGACCTTGGGTATAAAAACCCAGCCTGGGCTATCTCAGAACAAATCGACAACGCTGTTCAGGCGGCAGCGTCCATAATCTCCTTGCGTTTTGGCTTTGACAAGGTAAATAAGACAAAGTCCAGACCCGACCAACTTGCCCTAATTGATGACGGCAACGGAATGATCCCGGAAATGCTCGGGTACGCTGTGCGGTGGGGCGGCACCGATCGGGAGGGGGATCGCCATGGCTTCGGACGTTATGGTTACGGATTACCAAGTTCCGCTGTCAGCATGGCAAAGCGCTACACCGTTTACTCTAGGACGAGTGGCGAACGTTGGCATGCGGTTACGGTGGATATCGAGAGTCTCGCCTCCGTAGCTGGTGATGTTGCACGAACGGCGGAGATGCTCAAGGCTCAGCCCGCCGAACTCCCGAAATGGTTGATCGAAGCGGAGGACAAGATTGATCTCCAGCAACTCAGCTCAGGTACGGTTGTCGTACTCGAAGACATGGATCGTCTAAAAAGCTTGTCGGGGTGGATCTTGACGAAAACGCTACAGAGCAAACTGCTGCAGCACTTCGGCGTTATCTATCGGCATTGGCTCGGCGAGCGACGAGTGTTCGTTCAAGGAATCCGCGTCCTGCCAGTGGATCCACTCTTTTTGATGGAGCATGGCAGGTTCTTTGATGAGACCGAAATCCGGGCTGTTGCTGTGGAGGGACGAAGCTTCGAAGTTGAAACGTCCCGGGGCACTACTGGGAAAGTCACTATCAGGGCGGCGCTTCTGCCTCCGAACTTTCAACTCGCTAACCCGGGCGACCCTCTTCAAGACCGCGGCAAAATGAATCGGCGTTATGACGTCATGAAGGACTATAATGGGCTTCTGATTTGTCGAGAACGTCGCCAAGTCGATTGCGTCGCCCCCCGATGGACTCAGTTCCAGGTCTATGATCGGAACATAAAAGTTGAAATCGACTTCGATCCCGAGTTGGACGAGTTTTTCGGGATCACCACTGCTAAGCAACAGATCGTCATCGCAGACGAGATGTGGGAGAAGCTGCAACATAGCGGTCGCGGTGGCGGAGGCTTGAGGGACTTGGTGAAAGATCTCCGAGTGCGCAGGGACGAGATGCGTAATCAACTGGACGCCAATAAGCGGTCTCAGGAGAACGAAGGTGAGCCACGGCCCAGTGTCGTTGCAATGGAAGAAACAGAAAAACTCAAGGGATCGAGGACTGAGCCCACCCCTGAGCAACTAGAAGATGCGGAACGCAATCTTCAACGCGAAGCGAAGAAACGGGCTGCCGCGACCGGACAGACCGAAGAACAAGCTACGGAAAAACTCCGCGATGAGATAGCGCGGAAAAGATGGGAGATCGAGTTCGATGCTATTCCGGAGGGGCCTTTTTACCGCCCTAAGCGCCTAGGTGAACAGAAACGCATTGCGCTGAACACTGATCATCCGTTTTACTCGAAAGTCTACAATGTGGCGCCCGATGTGAGCGCGGCCCTTGAGGTGCTTTTGCTTGTCCTGGCGGAGCGCGAACTTGAGGCCACTTCTGATGCGGAGATCTTCTATAAGGCGGAACGCCAGCGTTGGTCGGAGCGCCTGCGTCACGCATTAGACGTGCTCACAGACGATGAACAACTCATCGATCGCGCCGCAGCGATGGCAGAAGCAGTTTACGATAGCAATGATTCAGGGGCTCTCAAACTCGGGTGATTTCCGGACGCCAGGTCAACGGGTCCCGGTTCGATCGGGACCCGTTCTTGATGTGACGACTGGTTCGTCGAGTCGAAACGGGAATCTGGCCGGGAGCGAAGTTCCGGCCTACAACGGAGTCCTTATTATTGAGCGTGTGGCCGAAACAAGGGAAACGTCGTCCCAAGGTTGGCCGGCGTGTTGGCATGTTGGGCCAGGGTCAATATTGAGTAATATTTTGAATTTTAAGGAGGAAAGCGGTGGCAATAGAAAACGTTCGAGCAGTGTATTTTCCGTACTGCATCGAAAAACAGAGTGATGGTTCATGGCTCCTTCTTAACCGGAATTACAAGCCGGTAGGGTTCAACACCGGGGAATGGGTTAGGTACGGCGAGTTCCCAGTTTCAATGAAAATAGAAGGTTTGAGTGATGCTACTTTGCGGAAGCTCTCCTGTCATGACAGCGAGCCTGGTGACCGGGTATACCTGTACAACGACGGCTCGGTCCCGACGAGGAATGCGGAAGCCATGGCGGCCTATCTCCGTAAGCTAGAAATCCTGCTTCATTTGGAATCGACGTGATCATCGTTGCGGCCCTGCTACTGGTCTGATTCGGTCAGGTGCCGGACCGCGCGCTGTCTCGGGTCTGCCGCTGCGCGCGGACGGGCACGGTAAAGAACCGGCTTCAGGAGGAGTACGTGCGGGATCTGGTGGAGGTGCAAGGCATCTTCTGAATGCCTCCTGACGCTGCTGCGCCGGAAGCGGCCACCGCCTCTGGGTACTACCGCACATCCGTCCCGAACGGGTGGACGGTAGCCAACGGGAACCAGTCGGGATGTGCCGCGCGATCCT
>PWNO01000214.1 GCA_003557765.1 Bacteroidales bacterium | reverse complement strand
GAGGTAAAACCCCATGGGTGATCATTATCTTCCCGTGTGTCAAAAACCCTGTTCCCGAATAGCCGGGATTTACAATATGGGTGTTGCATCAACTGTCCCATCCTCAACCTCAGTTTCAACCTCACCCTCAACCCCAACCTCATCCTCAACCTTTTGGCTTCTTACTGCATACTGCTTACTGCTTACTTCTTCAACTAACCCGCTATGCCATCTAAAGCCAACGGAGGATCTTTTCCATTTCAATCCCCCGGGAGCCCTTGACCAGGACCTGGTAGCCGGTAAGCGGATTCTCTGCGAGGTGCGCTCCGGCCTTCTCTGCGTCAGGGAAAACCTTGATGGCTGAAGCCTCCTCGGTCACTTCTATGAAGTGCTTGCCGACGAGGATGACGGTTTCGATTGAAAGGGATTCCAGTTGCCTGAGCACTTCCCGGTGTTCGTCTGCGGCGTCCTGGCCGAGTTCGAGCATGTCTCCCAGCATCACGGCTTTGGGCTTGCCTTTCATCTGGCTGAAGTTTTCCAGGGCTGCGGCCATGCTGGTGGGGTTGGCATTGTAGGCGTCCATGACCACCAGGTTATGGGGAGTATGGATCAGTTGCGATCGATGGTTTTTGGGTTGATAGGCTTCGATTGCTGCGATGGCCCCTTGGGGTGCGACGCCAAAAAAGAGCCCTGTGGTCAAAGCAGCCAGCACATTTTCGAGGTTGTAGCCGCCGGTGAGCTGCGTCTGAATGGTGCCTTCCATGCCTGTTTTGGCCTGCCCGAAGTGCTGGTTTACATGGAAGCGCATCTGCAAGCTTGGAGAAGCTGTAACGATTTCGCCCTGGCAGTGGGCATCGTCATTACTGCCGTAGCTTACCATCCCGCGTTGATCGGCGTATTGCCTGGTCCGGGGGTCATCCAGGTTGATGAAAAGCTGGCCCTGGGTTTCGATCACGTGTCCAAAGAGTGCAAACTTGGTTCTGGCCACGTCTTCGATGGTGCCGAAGCCCTCGAGGTGGGCCTTGCCAATATTGGTGATCAGGCCGTGTGTGGGCAGTGCCAGCTTGCATAGGTGTTCGATTTCATCTCTCTGGTTGGCCCCCATCTCTATGATGGCGATGTCATGATTTTTCCCGACAGAAAGCAGGCTGACCGGCATGCCGATGTGGTTGTTCAGGTTGCCTTCTGTGGCAAAGGCCTGATATTTCTGCCCCAGCACAGCATGCATCAGTTCTTTTGTGGTGGTTTTGCCATTGCTTCCGGTAATGCCGATAACCGGCAGATTCAATGTTTTACGGTAAGCCTGACTTAGCTGCTGCAATGTTTCCAATACATCATCCACGAGCAGGCAGTTTGTGTCTTTAGCTGCTGCGGGATCGTCTACGATGGCCAGGGTGCAGCCATTTTCCAGTGCTTGTCCTGCAAAGCGGTTGCCATGGGTGTTTTCTCCCGGAAGTGCAAAGAAGATATCTCCAGCTTGCGCCTTGCGGCTGTCAATGCAGGGCCTGTGTCCTTCCTGGACCAGTTTCAACAGCTTATTTGTGTAATCATTGTGCATTTGATGTGGTTTTGTAATGCATGTGTTAAATGGGGTTGACAGGACGGGGCAAGATAATAAAAAAGCCCCATTTACTCAGGCAAACGGGGCTTTTTTATGCTATATGTGCAACTAACACATGGGAAGGGACTGATCCTGCTGGTCACAGGGTTCTGCGAAACAACGTGTGTTAGTTATTTTGTCTTGGTCCGATGAGGTCCATGGCGCAGCGGAAGCCGATGTCGTTGGTGGCGCTTTCCTGGTGCAGGAACCTTCTGGTGCCCGGGGAAAGCCAGTAGGCACGGTCTTTCCAGCTGCCGCCTTTATACACCCTGATTTCGTCACTGATCCGTGTTTGCCCTGCGGCGTAAACATCCACACCTTCTGCAATGGCAGACTGACCGTCACCGTCACGGTGCGATACAAAGTTGCCCTGTCGATGGTCATCAGGTCTTTGGTCATTTTCTTCATCAACATCATTAAGTGGGGCCATCATGATCCTGCCATCCTCGTCGAATACGGGGTTTCCGTCTGGGTCCAGTTCTGGTGTCTGGAAGATATTTCCGCGGAAAGGCCGGAAGTCGGCTACGGCTTCATGTGAAAGTGGCCGGTATACGTCTTTAACCCATTCATTGACATTGCCTGCCATGTTATAGAGGCCATAATCGTTAGGCTTGAATGAGTAAACAGGCATGGTGATATCACCTCCAGGGTTCGGATATCCTGCGATACCGCTCAGGTCGCCCGGACCCCTCTGAAAGTTTGCAAGAAATTCTCCTTCGGTACGCCGGCTCTGGCTTCTTAGATGACTTCCTTCCCAGGGATACATCCTTCGGTTTCTGACCTGTTCATCAACAGTGCTTCCCCTGAGGCCCAGGGCTGCGTATTCCCACTCAGCCTCTGTGGGCAAGCGGTACCGGGGAAGCATGAGACCGTCTTCCCAGCGTGCGCGTCGGGTGCCGTCTGCAATGGCTTCAGCAATGTCGCCGGCAATGTCTTGACCATGCAGATAGCGGTCGGTGGTAAAATGATTCTCGATGCCCTCTTCGTCTGTCCTGAATTCGAGGTATCCTTCTTGTACCAGGATCAACTCATTTACCCTGTCGGTCCGCCATTTGGCATATTCAGAGGCCTGGACCCAACTGACACCAACCACAGGGTAATCTTTGAAAGCAGGATGTCGCAGGTAGTTTTCCACATAGGGTTCATTGTAGGCCAGGGGATCACGCCATACCAGGGTGTCGGGCAGGGCGTTGCGGTATTTCTCAGGAAGCGCGTCTCCGTAAATACGGCTTGTCCAATGGAGGTATTCCAGGTAGTCTACATTGCGGAGTTCAGTTTCGTCCATAAAAAATGAAGAAACAGTGACGCGACGAGGAATATTGTTCCAATCCGACATGACATCATCTTTGGTACGCCCCATCAGAAAGTTTCCGCCCTCAATGAATACCAGACCGGGTCCGGCTTCCTGCACCTGGTGGGGAATAACTTCAAAGTTTCCCATTTCTGGGTTGTTATAGTCCCAGCCGGTAGTAGATGAAACATCCTGCCTGCCCAGTCCGCAAGCATTGAAAAATAGCGTTGCCGCAAGTATCAGCATACCTGCTTTAGCTTTTTGCCAAATTGTGTTCTGCTTCGTTATCATAACTACTATATGATTTTAGGTCACAAAAATAACTAAAAGTTTGGATTGTTTAGTATGCCTCGTCCGATATTTCTTTGTTCGCAATTGAAGCGAAAGGCCAGACTGACTTCAAAAACCGTCATCAGGCTTGAAAAATCTGAGGAGCCCACCGGGTAATCGTAACTGATGCCGATACGGTAATCATCCATATTCAAGCCTGCCAGGAAAACCAGGGTGTTTATGGAGGAATAAGGGTCGTTGTGGGCGGTTGCAGGATTATTGGCATCGTCGTTACGTGACTGAAAGCGGTGATGCCTTAACCATCCGCCGATCATGACAGGTTCCCTTCCAAAGTATATGCCACCGCTGAAATGTTCATGATAGGCATGGTGCTGAATGATCAGGTTTGGCGAGATAAAATAGCTTCCGCCATCTCCTGGTCTGAAAGACCGCGACTGCGGCTCAAAGTACATCCCCAGGTGGGCCGTGTATTTCCTTCCCCGGTGATCTTCCCCATCCTCTACAAGGCTCATGTTGGGGTCATTCAGGTGATGTACGGCCACACCGCCATATACGCGGTCGCTGAAATACATGGCGCCCGCCGAAAAATCCAGGTCGTGACCCCGGAAACTAT
>PWNO01000209.1 GCA_003557765.1 Bacteroidales bacterium | reverse complement strand
GAACTGATAAGGGCAAAGGAAAATACAAGCATACCCTCAAATGTAATGCTTGGAGGCCCAAACCCAAACGCCACTGAACTCAGGGGAAGGATTGAAGACTTCAGGGAAGAGCTGCTTGCAATGGTCGACCCTGATCATATCGGGATTATACAATCCATCGAAACAAACCTTGACACCTCTGACCCCCCTGTAAGAGAGGGCGTTACCAAGAGGTGGGAAGAAGAGCAGTTCTATTATATGCCACTTGTGGCAGCAATTACAATGCTTTCAAAGATGCAGGCAGATGTCAGGAATGCCGAGTCGGACATCACGACCTATCTACTGGATCAGGTAGACGCCGGTTCATTTATGTTCAACCATCTTGAAGCCACGGTCATCCCCCGCTCCAACTATGTA
The DNA here is from genome assembly GCA_003557765.1 of Bacteroidales bacterium. The sequence goes on along the minus strand of PWNO01000209.1, from coordinate 3,407 downwards.
TTCAGGGGAGACAACTTCGAGGCAAGCGTTTTTATTGCCGCCTTTGACACCACACAGGCTCCTGAGGTGCTTGTCGGAAATTACGAGCGGGTAGAGTTGCCTGACGGGACAATCGACTATCAGATGGTTGGTCAGGCCCAGACACTGGATGTTGAACAGGGGAAAGGTATTTACCGTACAAGGCCTGCAAGCCTCGGTTATCATAGCTGGGGGGGACTGATACGGTTGCGTAATCCTGATGGTTCAGTTATCAGCAGGCCATTCAGAAGCGAATACCAGGTTGCCGAACCAAACCTGGTTGTATCTCCTACTGCAATGAACGTTTTCTATCTTGGAATTGACAACCCTGTAGAGATCTCTATTCCGGGACTCGCGGCCGACCAGATAACCCCTACAGTCACAAATGGCACTATAAGAAGGGTTTCAGGAACAAACTACATAGTAGTGCCAAGCCGGACCGGTGACGCAGAGGTATCAGTGGCCGCCAATATTGACGGTTCCAGGAGAAATATGGGTTCAAGAAGTTTCAGGGTCAGAACTGTTCCTGATCCCGTTGCCAAAGTTGCCGGCCGCACCGGCGGTAATATAGGAAGGAATTTACTTCTGGCACAAACAGGAGTACTGGCAGATATGGAAAACTTCGATTTCGACCTCAGGTTCACTGTCCAGAGCTTTAATGTTGTTTCTGTCGGCACCGGCGGTTTTGTTACCGATGCCACCTCAAACAACAATCTCTTTACCGATGCACAGAGGGAAATTATAAGGAATGCCGGCAGGGGCCAGAGGATATATATTGAAGATATAGTGGCCAGAAGCACCACCGGCGATGAAAGGAGGCTTCCTACCATAAGTTTCAGAATTGATTAAGTTCATAACATAACAGCAACTCACAATAATATTGAGATGAAGAATTTGACAGTAATACTAATGACCGCAGCAATTTTTTGCCTTGCAGCAGAAACTGAACTGAAATCGCAGGATCTGACCACCGGGAGCATCTATCAGAAAGAGAATGTCCCCTACAGAAGACCTGTCCCCCTGCCCCACCTTCGGGAAGCAGATGTGCCATGGTCCAGGATGATATGGAGAATGGTTGACCTGCGGGAAAAGATGAACCACAACCTCTATTTCCCGACCGAACCCTTTGGTCCGAGAATGAGCCTGATTGATTTACTTTACCAGGCCGTCCAGAATGGTGAACTTGAAGTATACAACACTGAAGAATTCAGGGTCCCTGTAGAGATGGAGGTCATCGACAACAGGCTGGGAGGAGGAGTCAGAACCGAAACGGTAGTTGACGTTACCACGGGCGAAACCGTAGAACGGGAGATAGTCGGCGAGGTCCGCACATTTGAAGTACGCGAATACCTTATACTTGAACAATGGTACTTCGACAAGAGGCATTCAACTTTCGGTTCAAGGATAGTAGGTTTCAGTCCCATCAGGGTGTATACTACTGATGACGAAGGCGTTGAAGAAGGTGAGATACGGAGGCAGAATGTATTCTGGGTACATTATCCCTCAGCCCGGGAGGTACTTGCCAGTCATGAAGTCTATGGACGCGGGAATGATCTTTCAAACCTCTCATTTGACGACCTCTTCCTTCAAAGAAGATTTTCAGGGTACATCTACCGCGAATCAAATGTGTTCAACAACAGAGCTATCAACGAATATGCAGTTGGACGCGATGCATTGCTTGAGTCGGAAAGAATACATAATGCGATATTTGACTTCGAACAGGATTTATGGGAGTATTGACAGTATACTACTCACTGATAAAAAAAACCGGGCGTAGCTCCGGTTTTTTTTTTTATAGTTTTCTGCCGGCGGCATGGCGGCCAATCATTCACCGGAGGTTATTTTGAAAATTACAGGGCGATTGTCTAAAGATAGTCCTCTCCCTTTTTTATTTTCACATCATTCAGGAAATGTTTTATCCTTTGTTCATCCTCCTGCCGGCAGACAAGCAAAATATTACCTGATTCAACAACTATATAGCCATCCAGTCCCTGCAGAACCACAATCTTGTCGTCAGGCAGATTTATGATGGAGTTTTTCACGTCATAGCTGAATACATTCTCACCTGAAAGCATGTTCCCGTTCATATCCCTCTCTGAATGTTCGTAGAGTGAGCCCCAGGTACCCAGATCAGACCACCCGAAATCGGAGATCAGGACATATACATCTTCTGCCTTTTCCATTATACCGTAATCCACAGAAATATTCTTGCACGTGGCATAAATATCGGTAATGAACTTTTCCTCGCCGGAGGTATCATATATGTCCATCCCTGCTGCGAAAAGAGAGTCAACATCGGGAAGGAAACTGGAAAATGCCTCCATTATTGAACTGAGTGACCAGATAAAAATTCCCGAATTCCAGAAAAACTCACCGCTTTCAAAAAAGACCCTTGCAAGCTCAATGTCGGGCTTTTCGGTAAATGTTTTTACCTTGCGGAGATTATCGGGTTTGCCGGAAAGGCTGCCGGTATTTGCCTGTATGTAACCATAACCTGTTTCCGGCCGGTTAGGCTTTATTCCAAGGGTAAGCAAAGCATTTTCCGATTCAGCAACCTCCAGTGAACTCTTTATTACGTCAACAAAAACGTTCTGTTTAAGAATCAGATGATCAGCGGGTGAAACAACCACGACCGCATCCGGGTTTCTGAGTTTAATCTTATAATTGGCATAAGCAATACAGGGAGCAGTGTTTTTTCTCATTGGTTCAAAAAAAACATTTGCACGATTCAGTTCCGGCAGCTGCTCAAAAACCAGGTCGCGATAACCTGAACTTGTTACAATTAATATGTTCTCAGGAAGGAAAATCTCACAGAACCTATCCCATGTGGCCTGCAGCAGGGTCCGCCCGGTACCGAGTATATCGAGAAACTGCTTTGGCCTGGATATTTTGCTCAGGGGCCAGAACCGGCTGCCGATGCCTCCCGCCATAATAACGCAATAATGATTTTTATCCATCATATTGATCTGTTTTTTTAAAATTAAATGCAAAAGTAAGAAAACCATTTAACTTTTAGTAAATAAATATAATCAGTTATCCCGCATATAGCCAACACTGAAAAATATTCGCTGCTATTTGACTGAATGTACCTTAATTTTTTTCTGCGTAAAATTACGCGCAGACCCATTAAAAAATTACTATTTTTACATCAGTTGCAATATGAGGCATTCCATGCACCTTATTGACGACCGGTCAAATTCAAACCTGATAATTGTGATTCCCGACAATGACCCTTCTGCATCACATAGGAAGATATACCCTTCTGATAAAAAGGGCTTTTGCCAGGCCTGAAAAGCACAGCATCTATTATTCGCGGCTTATCAGGGAGATGGAGGTCCTTGGTATTAACTCAACCGGCATAGTAGCGATCATCTCCTTTTTTATGGGAG
>PWNO01000155.1 GCA_003557765.1 Bacteroidales bacterium | reverse complement strand
GAGCCATGCCAATATATTGACACACACGAGAATGATTATGTCATGGCGAGTTCCATCTGACCGAAATATGAAAATTATAAACAGATGAAAAAGTACACTGCGTTCCTCGTATTATTGTTTGTTGCCGGCCCACTGCTGGCTGATGATGATTTTGGCTTCCGCTTCGGCCTGAAAGCCTCTCCAAACCTTTCCTGGTTTCGTACCGAGACCAGGGGGTATGACAACCGCGGCGTCTCTCCCGGATTTAGTTATGGCCTCATCGTCGATTATGAGTTTGCCAAAAATTATGCTGCGTCATCTGGCCTGAATATTCTCAGAACAGGTGGCAAGATGCTATACAACTATTATTATGAAGGAGAAAGGACAGAAAAACGCCGCAATTACAGTCTCCGCTATCTTGAAATTCCTGTAACCCTTAAGTTACGTACCGGAGAGATGGGGTTCTTTACCTATTACGGGCAGTTTGGCCTTGGACTGGGTTTCAATATCCAGGCAAAAGCAGATGACCGGATTTTTGTGGGTGAGGATAGTACCCTTAGGGTCAGGGATGTAGATATCTCAGGTGACACCCGTTTCCTGAGGGCTGCTCTTGTTATTGGAGCAGGCGCAGAGTACAATCTGGGTGGCAGAACCTCGATTTTGGGCGGAATCACCTTTCACAACGCCTTTGCCAACATCCTGGATGTAGATAACCCTGCTGTGGCTACATCACCCAGTGCCATGAATAATTACCTCGAGCTTACTGTGGGCATGATTTTTTAAACTGTTTTTTTCTGTTGCTTATCGCAGTGAAGGTCTGCTGATTTGTTCAGTTTGAAATAATCAGCCCTCCAAGGGCATGTCCTGACAAACCATCAGCAACTTTAACTTACATTGCGGGTCTTGCAGCTTTAATTATATTTTCTATCCATGCGTATTGCCCTCGCCCAAGTTAATCTGCATGTGGGGAACTTCCCGCATAACCGGAGAATCATCCTGGAGGCCATTGGTCGTGCCAGGTCAGCAGGTGCTGACCTCGTCGTATTTCCCGAATTGTCTGTGTGCGGATATCCTTCACGTGATCTGCTGTTTTCAGATGCCTATATCGCAGCATGCCTGGAAACCACAAAACAGATTGCCAGCCATTGTAAAGGGATCGCGGCAATCGTTGGTGGCCCCTGGCCAAATAACCAGGGGAGAGGTAAAAAGCTATACAATACTGCCTTTTTGCTTTATGATGGCAAGATTCAACATCATTTTCAAAAAGGCTTGTTGCCCACCTATGATGTATTTGATGAATATCGGTACTTCGAACCCGCAGATGTGTTTCGTACGGTGACCTATCAGGGACTGCGGCTGGCAGTTACCGTCTGTGAAGACATATGGAATCCGGGAAAGTCCGGCATGTATGCCATTGATCCACCGGCCTTGCTGGCCAGGGAAAAGCCAGATCTGATGATCAATATTTCTGCTTCGCCTTTTGCCTGGGATCATTTGCCTGGACGATTGGAAATATTGGCCGAAAATGCCCGCATGCACCAGGTGCCATTGTTTGCATGCAACCTGGTGGGCGGACAGACCGATTTGCTTTTTGATGGCGTATCAGCCGTATTTGACGCGCAGGGCAAACTTGTGGACACCCTGGCAGCTTTTGAAGAGGATCTGCGCGTATATGACCTGGAAGCGCTGGACAAAAGTCCTGCAAAGCCCATCCCGGATAAACCTGAAAAAGAAAAGAAGTGGCAGATGATATGGGATGCCCTGGATATGGGGCTTCGCGATTATTTTAGAAAAACCGGAATCAAGAAAGCCATTTTGGGACTCTCCGGAGGCATCGATTCAGCCGTCACACTCGTTATCGCAGTGAAAGCCCTTGGCGCTGATAATGTGTGGGCTATTTTACTGCCCGGCCCGCACAGTACGCAGCACTCTATCGACGACGCGGTAGCACTGGCAGAGCACATTGGTGTAAAACATGATATTATCTCCATTAATGATACCGTTGCTTCCCTGGAAAACAGCCTGGAGCCTTATTTTACAGGCACAAATTCCGGCATCGCTGAAGAAAACCTGCAGGCAAGAGCAAGATCCATTATCCTGATGGGCCTTTCCAACAAATTCGGGCACATGTTGCTGAATACCTCCAATAAAAGCGAGGCTGCCGTGGGGTACAGCACATTGTATGGAGACATGTCTGGCGGGCTCTCTGTACTGGGCGATGTCTATAAAACCGACGTGTATGGACTCGCCGCCATCATCAACAAGGAAAAAGAAGTGATCCCGGCCAATTCCATAAATAAGCCGCCTTCTGCTGAATTAAAGCCTGGCCAGAAAGACACGGACTCCCTTCCGCCTTACGATGTGCTGGATGGCATCCTGTATCGGCTTCTTGAAGAAAACAAAGATGCCGACACCATTGTTAACGATGGTTATGATGCAGACCTGGTGAAAAAAATCATCAGGCTTTTATCACAAAGTGAATATAAGCGTTATCAGACGCCACCCATCCTGAGGGTGTCGCCAAAATGCCTGGGCATAGGAAGGCAAATGCCCCTGGAAGGGGATTATCAAAGCATCATTAACGTAAGGGGCAAATAATGAGTTGAAAAAGCTACTTTGCTGCGCATGGCCAGACAAAATTTGGTGGGTTCTAAAAATGTTATTATTTTTACGCAAACTAAATTAAGATAACAACCCTTCAAAATAACAGTTATGACCCAGAATGCTGAATTAGTCAAAAAAGTTGAAAAAGTCATAGATCAAATCAGGCCTTATCTGGAGGCTGATGGTGGCAACATCCGTTTTGTGGAAATCACGGATGACAACGTGGTGAACGTAGAATTGCTTGGCGCTTGCGGATCCTGCCCGATGAGCCAGATGACACTCAAAGCGGGCGTGGAGCAGGCCGTGAAGAAGGCCATTCCGGAGATTAAAGCAGTGGAATCCATCAATTAATCATGACCTGTGTTTCGGGAGGGGTCCCAGAACTTTTCCCTGAAATGTACCACCTGATCTTCTTCGACAATCACCCCTTCGTTTTCGAGTAATTGTTGCATCATGACGGGGCTGCCAAAGTGGTGCTTTCCAGTAAGCACACCCTGCCGGTTAACTACCCGGTGTGCGGGGATACCCGGATTGGCCTTATGTGAATGATTCATGGCCCATCCTACCATCCTGCTGCTCCCTTTGCTTCCGAGGTATGCGGCAATTGCACCATATGTGGTTACCCTGCCATAAGGTATCCGGTGAACGACCGCATACACCTTGTCAAAAAAATTTGCTTTGTCTTTATTGCTGTTCATTCAGTGAAAACCTGATGTAATGAATGGGCTTCCCTTCTTCAAGGAATTTTTTCTCGTAAAAGGTTTGGATTGATTTCAGCGGATAGTCTGCGACTGACGAATCCTCATACAGATGATTTGTATGGTACTCCAGCTTATGACTTTCTTCCCGGATCACTTCCAGTGTATACGCATATAATGCCTTGTCGTCGGTTTTCAGGTGAATGGGGCTTCCTGGTTTAAGTAGCTTTGCAAACCTATTCAGGAACCAGGGAGAGGTCAGTCTTTTTTTTTCACGCGGTTTGCCAGGTTGCGGATCGGGGAAGGTCAACCATATTCCGGAAACTTCGTCTGCATCAAAGAAAGTGTTGATGTGTTCCGCCTGAATACGCAGGAATGCGACGTTGAGCAGCACCTTGTCCATGGCTTCAGTGGCACCTTTCCATATCCGATCGCCCTTTATATCGATTCCAATGAAATTCTTTTCAGGGTATACATTGGCTAGTCCGACGGTATACTCTCCTTTCCCGCAACCAACCTCCAGGATAATGGGGTTTGGATTGCGGAAAAAGGCCTGTTTCCAGCAGCCTTTGTATTCGAAATGACGAATGCGATGTTGGGATTGGGGCTGGATGACGTTCGGCAGGCTGTTGATCTCTGCGAATTTCTTCAACTTATTCTTTCCCACGACATGGTATCATTAATTGTGATCGCATTACCGGTGCAGAATCCAGGCCACCCTCCTGAGCTCTTCAGGAAGATTCTCTTTATGTCTGCGGGCTTCGTCCAGGTCATGATAGAAACCGTAACTTACACGGTGATAATGTGAAGGTGTTTTTTCAAGCAGACTGGCCCTGTTGGCACCAAGTGCTTCAAGCTCGCGGACAAGCTTGTCGGCTTTGACTTCATTTCGGAAACTTCCGACCACAAGATAATACACCGGTCGGCCGGGTTCAGGGGCGAGTAAATCTGCATCAGGATCCTTTGTATCCGGATCCGGAACCGTGGGCTCCTCAATCTCCTCAACCAAATCGTCACGTATTTCATCCGGGTCCTCTTCCGGAATTATAGCCACTTCTTCTTTATCCGGTCTGAAGAAGCGCCAATTGCTGACCAAGCCCTCTTCTCCGAAAAAGTAATTAAAATTTAACAACAATACCACGAGAATGACAAGCAGTGGTATGCCAATGATCAACAGCCAACCTAATGCGGCTGGCCTTTGTTTCTTTCCTTCCTGTTCTGTCATGGTTGTCTTGTTTTGGGTGTCTGTTCGATGATGGGTTTCTGATACGGATGCATCTGTATAAACCATATCTTGCATGTCATCGGCATGTTTCTTATCGGGAGGATGACTGATGTGTTTTTGTTTGCTTTCCATTTCCTGCTTGTCGTGTGGTGGTGAAACAGGAACTCCCTCTGTATGCTGCTCGGGTGTCTGCACGGCATCTGTACCTGACGATTCTGCAAGATAATTAATATCCGGGTTCGCATCAAACTGCAGCTCTCCATCAGCTTTTTTCCGAAAGTGCCCAAGGTTTTCCAGTTCCACGGTTTTTCCTGCTTCAATGGTCATATGAATCTCTCTGACCACCTTCTCCAGGAAAAGCCTGGCTTCCATATCTGTAACGCCTTCCTGTTTTGCCATATAAGCAATTAAAGGGGTCTGGCCATCCATTGGTTCAGCACGGAAATCAGCAATTTTTCTTGGGGCTTCAACGACTTTTTTTTCCGGAATGAATTTCGCCGGCATATACTTTGTGGTAAAAGTGCCGAGTCCTGGAACAATTACGTTTTCATATTCATTGAGCAATGCACTGATGTGTTTTCCTAACCTCATATGTTGGTGTTTTTGGCTGTGTGTCCTGTTATAAAATGATTTCTTCCCACTAAGTTAAGCAAAAATATGATTATTTGCATTGACTGAATCCATATCAGTAGATTTCTATATGACCTGCTTACCTGCATGCCGGCCAATCAAGACAAGCCGATGCCTGGCTTCTCCAAATGCCTGGCTTCTGCAAACCTCCAATTGCCGGTTGCTGCCTGTGCTCCAGGTCAAGATAAGGAATTGCGCATATTTCAGAATAGTCCGTGTATCTCTGCGTCGATCTTTCGGATCACATCACCAAGATCAGACTGGCTTTCACTGAACTTGGTGTGATCCACATCGATAACAAGCAACTTGCCCTGATCATAACCATTGATCCAGTCTTCATACCTTTCATTGAGCTTTTTAAGATAGTCCAGCCGTATGGAATTCTCGTAATCCCTTCCTCTTTTCTGAATTTGATTGACCAGGGTAGGCACACTGGCTTTAAGATAAATGAGAAGGTCGGGGGATTGTATGAATGAAACCATCAGCTCAAAAAGACTGGAATAATTATTATAGTCTCTTGACTCCATTAATCCCATCTCATGCAGGTTGGGAGCAAAAATATAGGCATCTTCATATATGGTTCTGTCTTGAATGACCGTTTTTTCTCTTTTTCTGATCTCCACAACCTGCCGGAACCTGCTGTTCAGAAAATATACCTGCAGGTTAAAAGACCACCGTTTCATATCTTCGTAGAAATTATTCAGGTATGGATTGGTGTCTACGTCTTCGTAGTGGGCTTCCCAGCCATAATGTTTAGAAAGCAGTCCGGTCAGGGTTGTTTTGCCTGAGCCTATATTCCCGGCAATTGCGATATGCATGATTCTGGAAGTTGTTGGTTAGTGCTTTACACAAAAATACGTTCTTTTTCGGGATTTTGCCAGTTATCCTTGTCAATCAGCTGTTTTTCATGAATCCCAGGATGCTGTCAGCATATTTCCGGTTGTTATACAATCTGGGAACCTTATTCTGTCCTCCTATCTTGCCGCGCTTTTTCATCCAATTGAAAAAAGTCTGTGGTGGTGCTTTCGTGATTAGTGGTTTTTTAAGCATCAGGTCGGCACTGCGCTTGGCGTCATAATCAGAGTTCAATTTGCGGAGCTCCTGATCCAGTATGTCGGTAAACTTCTCTGTGCTGTCTGGCTCTTGTTCAAATTCAATAATGTATTGATGAGCAGCTGATTCGTTGCCGATCAGGTATACCGGTGCGGCCGTGTATTCGCTGATGATGGCATCCGTGGCCTGGCAAGCTGCCTCCAATGCACCTTCGGCGTTGTCTATGATCACCTCTTCTCCAAAAGCGTTGATATAGTTTTTGGTACGGCCGGATATACGGATGCGGTAGGGAGCTGTGGAGGTAAAACGTACGGTATCACCAATTATATAACGCCACAGGCCCGCATTTGTGCTGATCACCATGGCGTAATTGGTGTCTTTTTTCACCTCACTAAGAGGAATGGCATTTTCGGTGGGCTGCCCGTAGGAATCCATGGGGATAAATTCATAAAAGATGCCATAATCAAGCATCAGCAACATTTCATTGGATTCTGGCAAGTCCTGGATACCAAAGAAACCTTCAGATGCATTGTAGGTCTCCAGGTAATTCATCTGGGGTGATGGAATGATGTTCTCAAACTGGCTTTTATATGGAGCAAAACTCACACCACCATGAATAAAAAGCTCCAGATTTGGCCAGACTTCGAGGATGTGATTTCTTCCGGTAATTTCAAGTATACGTTTTAACAGCACCAGGTTCCATGAGGGAACTCCGCTGATATTGGTAACGTTTTGGCGATAGGTGGCATGTGCTACTTTATCCAGTTTCTCTTCCCAGTTGTCGAGCAAGGCCAGTGATAATCCGGGTGTGCGAAAAAAAGATCCCAGTGCGGGTGAGTTTTGCAGCAAGACCGCTGACAGGTCTCCGAAATAGGCTTGATTATTGATCTCGCTGACCTTGTGACTTCCTCCCATGATCAATCCTTTGCCGTCAAATATTTTAGACCCGGGGTGGTTATGGCAATACAGAGAGAGCACGTCCTTACCCGCCCGATAATGGCAGTCTGTAAGCGATTCCTGGCTGATTGGGATGAACTTGCTGCGATCTGCTGTAGTTCCTGAGGATTTTGCAAACCACTGAATGCGTGATGGCCAAAGTATTTGTTGTTCGCCCTTTAATAACCGGTCAATGTACGGCTTTACATCCTCATAGCCCTGCAGTGGCACTCTTTGGCGATACGTTTCATAATTCCTGATCTCCCCATAAGCATATTTTTTTCCCCACTGGGTGTTGCGTGCTGCATGCAGCAGCGCTTTCAATGTGTCCTGTTGAACTTCAACTGGATGTAAGCGGAAATGATTAATCTGGGTGATCCGCTTTTTCAGGAACCATGAGATGACATTGCTAATAAAAGACATGAACCCTATTGCTTTTCTAATGCGATATTTCGCACAAAAATAATGATAATCAATACACCAATCCCCTGTTTTGTCGTTTATAAGAAAAAACAGGCTGGAAGACATACGTAATAAGTAAGATAGGTGGCGGTCAGGCTTTGGATTCCCAGGGGCCTTTCGTATCATATAAAAAACGTATTTTTGGACCTGACAAATTGTACAGATATCAGCGGAGGTTAACTTGGAGTTGCTAAAAAAAATAACCGGATTTCAGATCTATTCGCGAAAACAGCGCTGGAAGCTTTATTTATTGGTTTTTGCTGCCCTCATTGTGCTGGCCTCGATCTATTACACCGACATCATGGTGCGCAAAATAGCCAGCGATGAGCGGCAACGGGTAGAACTATGGGCAGATGCTATTCGGAAAAGGGAAACCCTGTTACGCGACAGCGACAGGCTGTTCTCAGAAATCCGTGGAGAGGAAGAGAAACGCGTGGACCTGCTTGTGGATGTGTATGAAAGACTGGAACAAGAAAGTGACCGCGATGCCCTGACCTTTTATATCAATATCCTGCAAAGCAACACCACTATCCCCCTGGTGCTAACCGATGAAGAAGGCGCGGTGATCAGCGTAGCCAACCTGGATGGCCAGTTTTCAGAATATGACACGTTTACGGGTAAGCTGGCCGACTTTTTTTCCACTTACTCGCCGTTGAGTTTTCCGATTAATGGGGAGCACCGATATGTGTATTATGAAGATTCCAATGTATTTACTGAGCTGCGCATCTTGCTGGATGACCTGATCGACACCTTTATTTCGGATTTGGTGGTGAATTCCGCCAATGTGCCTGTGATTGTTGTCGATCGCACCGGGTCCGAGCTGATCGCTCATGGAAATATTCAGGGTGTGGATTTTGATGATGACAAGGAGGTGCAGGAATTAATTCGTTCCATGGCCGGGAAGGATCGATACCTTGAGGTCAGCCTGCCCAACTACGGCCCATCTTATGTATATTATACCAGCTCCCTGCTGCTTACCCAGTTGAGGTATTATCCGCTGGCCCAGTTCATTGCCATCGGCATTTTTCTTTTCGTAGCCTACATGTTGTTCAGCATGGCACGCAATGCCGAACAGAACCAGGTATGGGTTGGGATGTCGAAAGAAACGGCGCACCAGCTGGGAACGCCATTGTCCTCGTTAATTGCCTGGATGGAGTTGCTGAAGATGAAAGGAGTTGATGAAGACACCATAAGGGAAATATCAAAGGATGTGAAGCGGCTTGAAGATATTACCGAGCGTTTCTCCAAGATTGGATCGTCACCCCAGTTGCACATGTTAGACCTCAGGCTCTCTGTGGATGAAGTAGTGGAGTATATGCGGTTACGCACACCACGCAAGGTTTCGATTAAGGTGGCATCCCCGGATAAGCCGTTGGAAGTGCCTCATAATCCCAATCTTTTTGGATGGGTTGTGGAGAACATCATCAAAAATGCGATCGATGCCATGCATGGATCCGGCAATATATACATTACCCTGGAAGATTATGAAGACCAGGTGTTGGTCGATATCTCGGATGATGGTCGAGGGATTCCGCAGTCCAAACAAAAGGCGGTGTTTCATCCGGGATTTACCAGCAAGAAGAGCGGGTGGGGCCTGGGCTTGTCTCTGAGCAAGCGCATCATTGAACAGTATCATGGCGGCAAGCTTTTCGTAAAAGATTCCGCCATCAACAATGGCACCACTTTCCGGATCATGCTGAAAAAGTAGTTGAGGGGCTATTTCCTCCTTTTTCTGACTCCCGCATAAATCAACACCAGGCCGAGCAGGAATATGATTCCCGTGCCAATCAGGTGGCCACTGTGATATTCATAAAACAGCTGCTGGTGCCCAGGATCCAATTCACGGAAGTCGGTCAGGTAGTTTATGCCTCTGCCAACTGAAAGCAACACGATGATAAGCCCTGAGATCAGATATCCTTTCTTCATTATTCGAAAAAATTGGTTAAAAAACAAACAGGGAAACCATGCTGGTTTCCCTGTTGATTGCTTGTGTCCTGGCAAGTTATCGCCAGACTGTTGTTGTCGTTGGCGAATAGATGCCAAAGGTAATGGCATTCAGCAGCCCGTCGATAAACGTATGTTCGATTTGTACATCGAAGTGCTCAGCACCGCCAGCCATTTCAATTGGGTCTGAGATGTTTATGGGCGCAAGGCCGTAAATCAGGTAATGGTTTGTAGCGGTTACCTCAACACCCGTCTGGGCACCTTCACCTACACTGAATGTATAAGTGTAGCAGGAGGTCATCAGGATGGCCACTCCTACAATCAGCAGGGAATTGATCAGTCTTTTTTTCATAATGGAAATCGTTTAAGGGTTAGTGAATGAAAAAATGGGTTAGAATTAGAGATAGTAACGTACTCCAATATTGAATTTTGCTTGATCGAAACCACTGAGGAAAAGCTTCGGCTCTGCGAAAAGTGAGATACTTCCCAGGTTATACTCCACGCCAACTCCTAATCCAAGAGCAAGGTCAGTATCTGAATGAGATCCCCCAAAATCAGAAGAAATAGATGCATAGTGCAAGCCAAGCGAACCTATTGCATAGATCATCAGTTCGTCTTCATTATAAAAAATGTAGTTGAAATTACCATTGATCTCCAGATATGTAAAAGAAAAGCCACTGGGTGCGTCAACAAGCCAGTATGTCAAATCGCCTCCAACCCGCATGTTTTCATTCAGAAAATAGGTGAGTCCGGCTCTTATACCAAGATCTTCCACATCAAAACCGTATGAGATCCCGGCATTAATTGCCATTTGCCCTGTACTAAAGGTGTTTTGGGCTTGCAGATGTAACCCTGCAAAGGATAGCACGACAACCAATGTCAAATGCATTACAAATCGTTTCACTTGTTTCATTTTGCTTTGTTTTTTGTTTGTAAATAGTTTTTATCCTACTCTTATGGATTTTCGGAACTCCCCACCCATTTCATATGGCGGCTATAAGTATCTATGCATGAATCATGTGTGGCGTAACAGTGGTTAAAGGGACCTGATAGAAAAAAGAAAGTTAAAGATAAAAATTGTTTTTGGATTAAACAAATGTTTGTTGCTTTTTCAAAAAACTAAACTGATAAACATAAAAACCTACAGAAATGTTCAAGGGATTCCTTCACGAAAAAGGGGCCGTTTGCTTTTTTGCAAACGGCCCCTTGAAAAAGCGTCATGAACTTTACCATGCCTGATCAATTGATACACGCTAAAACGTGTATTGCATGGTAAGTTCTATATGACCATGTTTAATCAACAAGTAAATCTATTTTTCCTTACGGAAACACATGAACCAGTCGAGGCAATACTTGTCGTCATCTTTTGATTCTACGCGGTCTTTGGCGGTGCCGCAGGACCCTGGAGGTGGAATGATCACGTCGTCACCGGGCTGCCAGTTTGCTGGAGTGGCGATCTGTTCCTTATCTGCCTTTTGCATGGCGATGATCATGCGCTTGATCTCATCCATGTTGCGTCCTGTGCTGAGCGGGTAATACAGGATGGCGCGGACAATTGCTTCCGGGTCCATGATGAAGACTGCACGTACCGCCTGTGTGGTTGATGCATTGGGTTGCACCATGCCGAATTTTTTGGATACATCCATTTTCAGGTCTTCGATAACCGGGAAGTTCACTTCCACGTTCTTCATTCCCTTGAACTCGATCTTTTCCTTGATGGTGCGCAGCCATGCGATGTGGGCGTAAATACTGTCAATTGAAAGTCCGATCAGCTCCGTGTTCAGCTTGCGAAAATCTTCCTGCATGGTGGCAAAAGTCATGAACTCTGTGGTACATACCGGAGTAAAATCCGCCGGATGGCTGAATAAAATAACCCATTTGCGTTTGTAATCTTCAGGAAAATTCAACGGTCCCATCGTTGTTTTAGCCCGAAAACTGGGTGCGGGATCTCCAATCAAAGGCAATTTTGTGACTTCCTGCATCATTTTGTTCTCTTCCATAATAAATTATTTTTTTGTTTTATAATGTTGTGAATACATTCACAGAAAAGCGCTGATTATTTAGAGAATAACGATTCTTTCCTATAATTGTTCAACAAAAAATGTGTCACTATATTTTTTTTATAACAACGGGTATTGTTGTTTTTTGCCAGCCATCGCTACATTTTTACTGATTTTTTTCAATATTCCCGTATATTTGTTTTTCTGCAAACTAAATATATAAACCAAATAATACCAATGATCATGAAAAAACTATCCTTACTTATTTTTTCTTTCATCCTGGCTGCTTCATTCTGCCCGGTTGCTGCAGAAGAGGCACGGCTGATGCGTTTTCCCGCGCTGCATGGCGACCAGGTGGTTTTTAGCTATGCCGGCGACTTGTACACTGTGCATCGTGAAGGCGGTGTGGCCAGGAAACTCACCAACCATCCCGGGTATAAAATGTTTGCCCGCTTCAGTCCGGATGGAGAATATATCGCTTTTACCGGGCAATACGACGGCAACACCGAGGTGTATCTGATGCCCGCAGAAGGTGGCGTACCAGAGCGACTGACTTTTACAGCCACACTTGGGCGCGACGATCTGTCTGATCGTATGGGTCCCAATAACATCGTGATGGGTTGGAAGGATGATGAGCACATCATTTTCCGGACGCGCAAACGGTCTTTCAACGCCTTTAAGGGCGAGCTTTTCACGGTGAGCAATGACGGCGGTCTGCCTGAACAAATACCCGTGCCCGAAGGTGTCTGGATCAGCTTCGACGACTCAGGTGACCGTTTCGTGTATAACCGCGTTTTCCGCGAATTTCGTACCTGGAAATACTATTCTGGTGGGATGGCCGACGATGTGTGGTTGCATGACCTGAATGAAAGAACCACCGTTAACCTCACCCAGACAGAGGGAGCACAGGACATTTTCCCGATGTGGGTGGATGACCAGGTGTATTTTATCTCTGATCGCGACGGCAGGATGAACCTCTTTGTGTATGATATGGAAACCGAACAAACCAGAAAGCTGACGCACTATGAAGAATTTGACATCAAGTTCCCCTCACTCGGCGATGATGCCATCATTTACGAAAATGGCGGCTATTTACATGTTTTTGACCTGGAAAGTGAAACCACGGAACGTATAAATGTGCGCATTGCCGAGGACCTGGCCCTGGGCCGCGAACAGCGCAAAGATGCCTCGGAGATGATTCGCACGGCTTCACTGGCCCCTGATGGCAACCGTGTAGCATTTGGTGCAAGGGGAGATGTGTGGAGTGTTCCCGCATCCAGCGGCATTACCCGAAATCTTACCGAAACATCAGGCATACACGAACGCAATGTCACCTGGTCGCCTGATGGCAAATACATTGCCTTCATTTCTGACGCTACCGGCGAAGATGAGATCTACATCATTCCCCAGGACGGCCGTGGTGAGCAGATCCAGCTGACCACGGATGCTGATACCTATAAATACTCCCTTAGCTGGTCACCGGATTCGGAGAAAATCATGTGGTCAGACAAAAAGCTGCGGCTGCAATATCTGGACATCAATACCAAAGAGGTGACCCTGGTTGACCAGGCCGAAGCCGGTGAAATTACTCAGTACAGCTGGGCTCCCGACAGCCGCTGGATCACATGGACACGCCCCGAACTGGAACACTACTCCCGTATCTATATCTACAACCTGGAAAAAGAGGACTGTTTCCCTGTGACAAGTGGCTGGTACGCATCCAGCAGTCCGTCGTTCTGCGACCAGGGCAAGTACCTGTTCTTCTCTTCCAATCGTGACTTCAACCCCATTTATAGTCGCACGGAGTGGAACCATGCCTACACGGACATGAGTCGCGTGTATTTTATCACCTTGCGCGATGACGTGTCTTCTTTCCTTGAACCGCGCAATGATGAGGTTAGCCTGAATGATAATAATGACGAACAGGATGGCGATGATGATGCAGAGCACATCGATATTGACAAGGTAGGGATCAAACACAGGATCGCTGCCCTGCCGATAGACGTAGCCACTTACTGGAATATTCAAACCGTTGGGAACAATATTTATTACATGAAGACTTCCCACGGGGGGGGGAGTGGTCTGATGATGTATAATATGGATTCGCGAAAGGAAACCAATCTGGCCCAGATCTCCGGATATCAGATCAGTGCCAATAAACAGAAGATGCTGGTCGCCCACCGTGGACAGTATGCAGTCATTGACCTGCCCCGTGCTTCTTTCCAGGTCGAAGATCCCGTAGACACCTCCAATATGAAGGTGTGGGTCAACCTCCGGAAGGAGTGGGAGCAGATCTATGATGAGACCTGGCGTCAGATGCGCGACTTTTTCTATGCACCCAACATGCACGGCGTGGATTGGGAAGCCATGCACGAAAAATACCGCCCATTGGTTGATTATGTAAATAACCGTTTTGATCTGACCTACATCCTGGGCGAATTGGTTGGTGAGCTAAATGTGGGGCACGCCTATGTGGGTGGCGGAGATGTGCCGCAAACAGAACGCATTCCGATGGGGCTTCTCGGAGCTGAACTCAGCCAGGATGGATCGGGCTACTACCGCATCGACAGGATCCTCGAAGGAGAAAACTGGAACTCCTCACGCCGCTCACCGCTTACCGAAATCGGTGTTAGTGTGAATGAAGGAGATTACATCATCGCGGTAAACGGTCAGCCCACCAAGGAGATGGACAATATATATGCATCGTTGATCGGAAAGGCCGGAACCCAGGTTGAGCTTACCGTGAATGAATTGCCTGGCGAAGAGGGCGCACGTGACGTGATCGTAGTGCCCGTGGCTGACGAAGCCAACTTGTATTATTTTAACTGGGTACAGGAAAACATCCGGAAAGTCAATGAGGCTACAGATGGCCGTGTCGGTTACATCCATGTGCCGGATATGGGACCTGGTGGCCTGAATGAGTTTGTGAAACATTTTTATCCCGAACTCCGCAAGGAAGCCCTCATCATCGATGTACGTGGCAATGGCGGCGGCAAT
>PWNO01000085.1 GCA_003557765.1 Bacteroidales bacterium | reverse complement strand
GGCGTGACGATCACGACGCGCCGCCGCGCCGCCGACAGGGCGCCCATCAGCGTGAGACGCAGCTTGTCGTAGTCCTCGTCCGGACCGTCGGCGATGCCGCGCGCCAGCCCTTGGCCGCGCGGCTCGGGGCCCGGGGACCACGGCTCGCCGGTGAGCTGCTCGCCGGTGGTGAACACCCAGTCCTCCGCGAACGCCTCGAGCAGATGGGCGACGACGGGGCCCTCGAGGTGGAAGTGCAGGTCGTGGATGGGCGCCCGGGGGGCGGCGTCGAGCAGGTTGCCCGCGCGGATGTTCATGCCGCCGGTGAACCCGACGGCGGCGTCGACGATCAGCAGCTTGCGGTGGTTGCGCAGGTTGGCATACGACGCGCTCCAAGGGATCATCGACGGCAGGAACCGCGCGGTCGGGATGCCGGCTCTTCGCAAGGAGCGGACGATCGGCGGCCAGGTGTAGCGTGAGCCGACGTCGTCGATCAGAACGCGCACCTCAACGCCTCGCCTGACCGCCCGCGCCAGGGCGTCACGGAACATCCGCCCGGCGCGGTCGTTGTCGAAGATGTAGCTGCTCATGGCCACGCTCTGGCGGGCGTGGTCGATGGCCTCGATCATGGCGGGATAAGCGGCGTCACCGGCGATCAGCGGCTTGACGGCGTTGCCGGCGAGCAACGAGCGATCGGTCAACCGGCCGACCAGATGCATCAGCGGGCGCAGGTGCTCGCCGCGGTCACCCAGGACGGCGCGGATGTGCTGTTCCGAGGCCACGCTCTGATCGGGCGCCACGCGGACCGCGGGCTGGTCCGCCTTGAGCACGTGGGCCTTGCGGCGGATGCGATTGATCCCGAAGAACCAGTAAAGCAGGCCTCCGATGATCGGCGAGAGCCAGATCAGCCCGACCCAGCCGATCGCCGCCCGTTCGTCGTCCTTGTGCAGCACGACGTGGATCGAGGCGAGGATCGCGATGGGAATGTACAGCGCCGCGAAGACCTGCGAACCGTAGATGACCAGCGTTTGCCACATTTAACGCACCGGCCAAGAGCGTATCGCCGGCGGGGTATCGTCACAACCGCCGTCCGCCGGCGCGTCAGGCTTGCGGGCTGCGCGAAGGGGTCGCCAACCCCTGACCCAACCGTCACCTCCCACGTAGCATCAACATCCCTTCGATCCGGGCGATGCCCTGCCTCTCACTCGCCAGAGGTTCTGACGCGAGCATGTCGCACCAGACACGTCTATGCCTTGTCGTAACGCGCCGCGATGACACCGGTGACGGCCTGAATATCCGCCGCTTCCGTCCGTGGAGCCGTAATCATCCGTTCCAACTGCCCTCGCTGGTCGCTGTCCGGCGGCAACAGAGCGGCAAGCCGTAACGCCTCGCCGCTCATGTCTTCAATAAGCGCATGAAACATGATCGCAATCATCGACGCGCTGGCCGGACTCGCCGCGCATCGCTCGGCGATGAGTTGCGCGTAAACAATGGTTGAGAAGCACCTTCCCAGGGCGATGCGCAGGCCGGTGGCGTCTTCACCCCGAGTGTGACTCGCGATGCCCCCGATCACAAACCCCCGGAAGGCCGTGGCCTGTTTGACAAACGCCGCAACGTTCTGATGGGATTCCAGAGGTCGATAGGCCTGAAGATAATCAGGGAAACGGACCGATTTGACATTGCGATCAACTGGCCCTATCAGGTAAGGGTTTTCGCCGACGTCAGCTCCATGCGCCGGCGATTCCGGTGCTTGAGCATCATCGCTGCCGGCAAAGTAGTTGTCGATGAACTGGGCGGTCAGGTTGAAGTTGATGTGTGTGCTGCCCTCCAGACCGGGGATGAGCTGCGCATCCCGCAGGGCCATCTCGAAGTACGTCTGCGATTCCAGCCCGCGGGCGCCGATAGCCTCGGACAGCATCGTCATGACCTTTACGCCCTCGGTGCTCACTCGCGCCTTCTGTACGGCGCTGAACAGCAGGTGACGGCGGTCGTCGGCACCCGCTGTCTGCACGTAATCGAGCGCCCGGAAAGCGTAGTGCTTCATCGCCGTCAGCCGGGCGTAGGCGACCGCCATGACCTGGCGCAGATGCGGCATGTTGATCGTCGGCTGCCCGTAAAGGACCCGGCGGCGCAGATGTTGGTCGGCCTCAGCGAAGGCATGCGCGCAGATGCCCACCGCGCCGAAACCGAGCAGGAACTTGCCGAGGTTGACCGTATCGAACACCGCGTCCCACGCTTCGCGGCCTTGTGAAATGACATCACTCGGGGCAACGGGGTGATTCTGGACCTCGAACTCGCCGACGAATGCGGGGCGAATGCCGAGAGTACGGACCTTTCGCACGTTCTGATATCCGGGGGACTCGCCGGGCCGCAGCGCGAAGAAGACGAACCCCGATCGCCGGGTCGGCGGCGCCCCCTCTCCCTCGGCCTTCTTCGCCAACACCGAGATCAAGCCGGCCGCATTCGCATTGCCGATGTAAAACTTCGTACCTTCTGCGCGCAGCCAGTTCGCTCCCGCCTCAGTGTATTCGCCAACGGTGAATTCGTTGGCGAGCAGGTCTGAGCCATGGGCCTGTTCGGAAACCGCGAACGCGAACAGCTCTCCCGCTTCCAGCCGATCGATCGCTTCCTGCTTCAATCGCTCGTTGTCGCTCAGCAGGATCGGAAACAGCCCGAGGAACGAGACGTGCAGGCTGTACGCATGCGCCGGGCTGAAATACGCGAACACCTCCAGGCAACGCGCGAGCCGCCGCAGGTCAAAGCGATGTCCTCGGCGCGAGTATTGCGAGGGAGACAGCAATCCGGCGTACAGCCCGTGCTCGGCCTGGTAATCGATCCAATCCTGATACCACGCCTCCTCCCGGTCCTCTCTCTTGAGTTGATCAAGCCCCTTATTGCCGAAAAACTCCACCAGTTGGTCGATGGCGGGATCTCGGGCCGGCTCCGAGATGTCGGCTGTCACCGCGGAAACGTCGAAGCGCAGCGGAGCCATTGTGTCCAGTGTCATGCGATCCGCTTCCGGTCGCGCGAATCCCGGCGGGCGTGGAGCAGGGGACGTGAGAACACTTCCCTTCGCCTTTCGGCGATTTTATGCGCGCCTTGTGCGCCAAGTCAAAGCGACCTGCCAGAACGCGATATTCGCGTGCACATGAATGCGAAAGGCCGGGAAGGACGGTCGCCACCGACTCACGCTCTTGCTGCGTCGGGCAGGCCCATATGCCGCAGCCAGCGGAAGTGCGAGGCAATGCCTGCGCGGAAGGTGGGGTGTTCGTGGTAGGCGACGCCGAACTCACGACAGGTGTCTTCGACGATCTTCGACATCGCGGGGTAGTTGATGTGGCAGATGCGCGGAAAGAGGTGATGCTCGATCTGGTAGTTCAGACCGCCCATGAGCCACGCAGCGAGTGTGCTCTTGCGCGCGAAATCGACGGTGCTTTCCACCTGATGAATCGCCCATGCGTTTTCAATCTGGTTCTCATCGCTCGGCTCGATGAACGCGGCTTCTTCGACGGTGTGGGCAAGTTGGAAGACGGTGCTGAGCGTGATGCCGACGACCATGCCCGCGACACCATAGAAGATGAGCACGATCCACCACGGATGGAAGAGCATGGGGATCACGAGTGCGATGGTGAGGAAAAGTGCTTTGCCGCCGAGGAAGACGAGAAGGTCCCACCCTTTCGGCCGCGGAATCGGGTGATCGCCGATGCGTCCCTTGATCCGACATTCCCCAGTTGAATGCCGACCAGCCCATTGCTGGCCTTCTCCGCGAGCAAGGTAGCATAACCGGCTCGTGAAGGGAAGACTTTTGTGGCAGGTGAAAGCGTGT
>PWNO01000246.1 GCA_003557765.1 Bacteroidales bacterium | reverse complement strand
TTTCTTCAAATTCAACCGTAACGGTGATGGGCTGATCGAGATCGGTGTAGGTATATGTTTCGCCGGTAAATCTTGTCACAACCGAGCCGTTAAGTGTCCATTCACTGACCTGGTAGCCCGCATCAGGGGTGGCGATAAACAGCACGTCGATGCCCTCTTCAACCTCATCACCACTGGTAATGACTGATCCATCCACTTCGGCAAGCAGGTTGCCGCCCGTTCCCACCACGAAGAAGTTCACCGGGTAGAGTGTGGGTGGTATCTGTTCAAATTTGACCGTTACGGTAATCTCCTGATCCAGATCGGTATAGGTATAACTCTCACCGGTATGTCCGGCCAAAACCGAGCCATTGACGGTCCATTCACTGACCTGGTAGCCCGCATCGGGGGTGGCCCTAAACAGCACGTCGCTTCCCTCAACCACCATGTCGCCGGTGGCGATGGCAGCTCCATCTATGGAAGCGGTGATCGAGCCCTCGCCTATCGCGCTGAATGACACCTGAAAGGTAGCGTCGGCGACAGTCAGCTGTCCGGACACATTATTTATTCCATCCCAAAAGCCGCCATCCGTTTCAGAATATCCGCCATACATGTAGTCTCCTCCTTCGAACTGAAAGCGGCTTACGAAGAAATAATCCCCTCCCGAGCTTATTGTGGATCCAATATCGGCAGAATACTGGCTGTTGTTTCCAAACCAGCCCTCGTGGGGGTCCAGGGATGCTTCTATCCAAGTCCATCCTGCGTCAAAGTCCGACTCATCTGATGCATCTGTTGTGCTGTATCCTATCCAGGCGTTGAGATCCTGCAGATCGTTTTCCGTTGCGCTCTCGCCTGTAAGTCCATCAATCCAAATCTGGGCAAAAACATTAAATCCTTGTTCCGGATCAATTTCTCCATCTGGGGGCCATTGAAGGTTCACCCACACGGTTTCGACATCATCGAAGTGGACGCTCGAGTAAAGCCGGTATTCTCCTGGTTGGAGGTGAATGGATTGATTGACATTTGTGACCTCCAGTGTTTCTCCGGTAAAGAATTCGTACCACGTACCTGTTTCCTGAAAATGAGGATTAATATTACCGGCTAGTACGCCAAAATTACCAAGAATGGTCACATTATTTGTAAAGTGGTTCAGGTGAATGCGTTTCATCGCACCGCCCAAGTCATGAGAATAGTTGTTTGTGCGGAAGACAGCGTGTTCCCGTTTCAGGTGAGCAAGGGCCGAGTATACGTCATAAAGTGCTTTTCTGTCGGGTTCATCATAATAGTCCCATCTGATGGGTTTGGGGTCGGTACGGCAGCCCGGGTCGATCGTACCATCCTGACAATGATTGATAGAGTAGTCGTATCCCAGCTCTCCGAACTGCCAGATCATCCTGGGTCCCGGCAGCGGGATGTTGAAGGTGGCGACGAGCGCTGCCCTTTCAAGGGCAGTGGATAATTCTTTGATGTCATAACCGCCGAATGAGTTGCCATACTGCAGATTCTTAAACATGATTCTCTCCTCATCGTGACTTTCCATATAGCCAATCAGGTGGGGATCGTTCCAGCCACGCTGCTGGTAGGAAGCCCATTCAAAGTTGCTGTCTTGGATATATCCCATTGCGGCTTCCTGGTAATTGTATGTAATGTTTCCCCAGATCATCATTCCATATTCGGAGAGTTCCTGTTCTTCGGCATTTTCTGTGAAATGTTCAAGGATTACGTATGCATTGGGGTTGACTTCCCAAACTTCGTCGGCGATACGTTTCAGGTTATCGATGCGCGCCTGGTTATAAATCTCCCAGTTGTTTTCCCAGGCACTGTTGGCAAAGCCCTTGGTGAAGTCGAAGCGAAAACCGTCGACTTTAAATTCTGTAAGCCAGTATTGCAGGATGTCTTTGAACAGTTGCTGCGCATGGGGGCTTTCCTGGTCAAAGGTGTTTCCCCAGCACCAGGGATAGTGCGGGCAGTGCTGCAAATACCAGGGGTTATCAGCGGTAGGTTGTCCCCAGTCGCCGGCTTCCGGATCAAAATACATTTGTGCCAGGGGTGACAGGTTGAAGCTGTGGTTCAGCACAATGTCGAGAATTACTGCGATTCCTCTTTCATGGGCTGCATCAATAAATTCTTTATAGTCATGGCGCGTGCCGTAAGCCTTGTCGGTGGCAAAATAGAGTGCCGGGTTGTATCCCCAGGAAATATTTCCTTCAAACTGGTTGACGGGCATCAGCTGGATGGCGTTTATGCCAAGATCCTCCAGGTAATCAAGCTTCTCCTGAACATCTTTTATGGCGCTGGTTTCGACAAAGTCGCGGATGAGCAGCTCGTAAATTACCAGCTGGTCTCTGGCAGGTGGGGCAAAATCTGTCACGTTCCATTGGTAAGGAGTTCGTCCGGGATGCATGATGCTTACCAGACCGTCGGTATGATCGTGCGGATAGGGTTTTAGGTTGGGATAGTTGTATTCGTCGATCCAGTGGTCGTTCCAGGGATCCAGTACTTTGTGTGTATAAGGGTCTGCCAGACGCAGTTCACCATCAATATAATATTGAAAGCCATATTCTGTGCCTGCTTCCAGGCCAGAGATTGTCACCCAGAAGCGTGTGCCGTCCGGTGTTACATTCATATAGTGTTCTTCGGTAGGCATCCATTCGTTGAAGTCGCCGATGACGAAAGCATATTCTTTCAAGCCTGGCGGGTCGTGCAGCACCAAAGTAACGGTATTGTTGTCGATGTAGTTGATGCCATTTTCTACACCGGCAGGCAGGGGTGCCACGTTGGCATCATCCCGCACAAAGATGGTTGTCTCATCTTCCGCGGTATCGCCTAGAGCGTTTGCTACCACTTTGATCTCCTGCACTCCATAAGCATCGGCTTGCCACGAATAAGACAGCTCCTGGGAGATAGTGGTGGCCTTCAGTACGTCATTAATATACAATTGGATATTGTCCGACAGGTTGGCAACGGCCTCGATGAGCACCTGGTCACCAAACTCGTAGATGGCTTGCGGATCAACAGGAGCGGTGAGGGCTATAGTCAGTCCTTCTTCTACTACCGGGAGGTTATAGTCTGCGGTTTGCGGACTTCCACCTGCTGCCCGGAACACGAAATTCATCCCGGTGATTACGCTGTCGGGGTGCACATTATAGTAATCTTTGATGCTTGGGGTGATTTGCAGTTCATAGTTGTTGCCACCCAGATGTGTCAGTTGGGGTTGGACGTTGTTGTCGCCCCAATCACCGATAACGTAGTGCCAGGCACCACCACCGTTCTCTGTATATAAGCCGGTATGGGCGTAAACAGCTCCCGTATGGCCGGCCAGATCGGTACCGGTGGCATCAAACAATACGGTTACAGGTTCATAAGCAGTGGGCAGGGCAGGGACGGTGGTCACCTGGGCCTTCGCCGGAGCAATCAGAGTAATCAGAAAAAACAAAAAAGCATTAGAATAAAGTAACGATTTCATTGTTGTTGATTTTTAATATATATATAAGCTTATTATAATGATGAAGCCTCTCTGTGATAAGCATTTCCAAATTTTCAGGTACTTTGGAACGGAGCCTTCAAAAAAAATATTTTTATTGGGTTTGGTATAACACGAATGATTGAGCCAATTGCGCAAAAGAACCTGGATGCTGCGGAAATGCTTATAAAATGGGTTATGGGCATAAGTATGGCATTTATTGGTCTTTAGGTGCGGAAGGCGATGGTGAGTGAACGAACCGTGATGATTTGCATCAAAATGATACCGTCGTTTTTTACACAAGAAAACCTTCCCGGGAATTTAAGAAGGTTTTGTCGCTATACATAAATGATTTAGCTGTTTCCTGGCGTCGTATATCTTTT
>PWNO01000051.1 GCA_003557765.1 Bacteroidales bacterium | reverse complement strand
GGACTGATTCTTTTTCGCATAATACTGTGATTTGGTGAATAGTAAACACAGTGTTATACGAGAAAATCAATATATTTACACAGGAAAAAGCTATCCCGCGAAGGCGGGATTTAGTTCAACAGCCAATAGCCAGACCTTTTGACATTTCGACATTAATCATAAACACATGAAAAAGATAAACATAGGCCTTACCATTGCCGCCATAATCATCATCATCGCGGGGCTCAACAGCATGTTCATCCTTGATGAGACACAGCAAGCCATTGTTACGCAGTTTGGCAAACCTGTTGGCGGTGCCCGCATAGAGCCCGGTCTGCAGTTCAAGGCCCCGTTCATCCACAAAGTGCAGTATTTCGACAAGCGCTTCCTGAAATGGGATGGCGACCCCAACCAGGTGCCAACCCAGGACAAGCGCTTTATGCACCTCGACACCTATGCCCGCTGGCAAATCGTCGACCCGCTTCAGTTTTTCATCCGCCTGCGCGATGAACGCTCTGGCCAGTCGCGCCTGGACGACATCCTTGACGGAGAAACGCGCAATGCGGTTGCCAGCCACGAGCTTCTCGACCTGGTTCGCTCCACAAACCGGACACCGGAGGTATATGAAGATTACCTGGAAGAGCTGGAGCACCTGGAAGAGATCACCGTTGGACGTGAAGCCATAGAAGCCATGGTGCTGGAGCGTGCCAACGAGCGAACAGCTGATCTGGGGATCGTGGTACTCGATTTCCGCTTCAAGCGAATGAACTACGTAACCGAAGTACGCGAACGGGTATACGACCGGATGATCAGCGAACGTAACCGGATCGCCGACCAGTTTCGCTCTGAAGGTGAAGGCGAAGCCCGCCGCATCGAAGGCCAGAAAGAACGCGACCTGGCAGAGATCCAGTCGGAAGCACACCGGGAAGCGGAAATGATCCGTGGACGGGCCGATGCCCGTGCCACCGACATCTATGCCTCGGCATATAACCGGAGCAGTGCATCCAGGGAGCTTTACAATTTCCTCAGAGCCATGGAAGCCTTGGAAAAATCCCTCGACGAAAAAACCACCATCGTCCTCTCTACCGATAATGAACTGTTCCGGTTTTTGAAAGAGGTACAGTAAGCGCTTGGAAAATAAGGTTGCACCGCTACAGGGGATATATGCCGATTCGCGGCAATGTGGAAAGGTTTCTCCGCTACGGGGAGTGTGCATTTTTCTTAGCAAATTTATGCACATCGTTACCTCAACCTTTGGACAACCAAAGTGTTACCCCTGCTAACTTCAAATTTCAAATCCCAAATCAACAGACCTGCGAGAATTTGCTGCTGCTGAACTTCATACCCCTTTAACTCCCTAATA
The DNA here is from genome assembly GCA_003557765.1 of Bacteroidales bacterium. Next base: position 13,309 of record PWNO01000051.1, on the reverse strand, counting down.
CATCACCCAGCAACACGCCAACACCCAAAAGCTACTATTACCCACTCGAGCAACTTCAAATTTCAAATCACGACCCCTTCCGTTCACCACCGTACAACAACTGTTCGGTTTTGTACATAAAGAACCTGGAGAACACTTCCGCAAAGAAAGGCAAAACCAAGCCTTAACTCCTGTATCCATGTAATTTAAAAACCATGGCACACGGCTTGATATATCATTAGTGAAACAAAAAGAAACCCAAAATTGCAGAAAAATAGCTCAAACCATAAAGAAATAATTGCTTTTAGTTCTTTTTGTTCTTTTTTTAACGAACTATTTTGGAGGTTTTTGTACTTTTGTAACATAACAAACACTAACCTGTAAGATTCATGCAGGCTAATTTTTTCACTTACAACGGGTATCAAATATGTCACATTATAATGAAAGAGCAAGGTTTATCGAAGAAACAGGCATCCTGTTTGAAGAAATGGGGCTTACCAGGATGTCTGGAAGGATTTTGGGCTACCTGATGATCTGCGACAAGGAAGAAGTCTCCTTTGACGAGATGACCAAAGTGCTGCAAGCATCCAAAAGTTCCATCAGCACTAATGTGAAGGCACTTGCCCAGATCGAATTCATCAAACCTTTAACGATACCCGGGGACAGGAAGACCTATTACATGCTCTCCCCTAACATGGACTGGATCGGACTTCTCGAAAAGCGTCTGCACACAGTCCGGCAATTGACCGAACTCTTTGAAAAAGGCCTGGAACTGAGAGTCAACAAGCAGGACAAACCGGCTGAATGGCTTTATGGTGCAATAGATTTTTATGAATGGGTTGGCCGTGAGTTTCCTGAAATGCTCAGACGCTGGAAAGAAATAAAAAAAGAGTCATGATCTTATTAAGGAAAATATTTGTTCAACGCCAAGCCACTGGAACTTTAGACATTTCGACTTTTTGACTTTTAGACTTTCTGGCATCATGTAAACACATCAAATATAGCTAAAACTGACAGCATACAACAACCAGAACATAACCACAATTAAAACCATAAACCAATGAAAACAAAAAATCTAACTACAACTTCCCTGATGACCCTTTTTCTGGTGATTTTGATTACCAGCACAAGCATTGCACAAGACCCGGTGGAGATCATCCGCCGGATGGAACAAAACATGCGGGGCGACGCCTCTTACACCGAGATGAGTATGGAGGTGGTAAGACCGCGTTATACCCGCGAGATCAGCATGCGCACATGGTCTCTTGGCGACGATTATTCGCTGGTATATGTGACAGCACCGGCACGCGACGAAGGTACAGCCTTCCTGAAAATCGGCAACGAGATCTGGAACTATCAGCCCAACATCGACCGAACCGTAAAGATGCCCCCATCGATGATGTCGCAATCCTGGATGGGGTCCGACTTCACCAACGACGACCTGGTGAACGCCACCTCGCTGGTCGACGACTATACCCACGAATTGCTGGCGGAGGAAGAGATAGACGGTCATGCCTGCTATCTGATCAGAATGCAGCCGAAACCCGACAACCCCATCGTATATGAAAAGGTGCTCCAATGGGTAAGCAAAGCGCATTACCTCCCTGTACGCACCGAAAACTATGATGAGCGCGACCAGCTGGTTAACACCATCAACTTCCGCGAGATCAAAACCCTGGGAGGGCGAAAAATTCCCAGCATCATGGAAATGGTGCCCGAAAACAACGGCGATCAGAAAACCATCATCACCACCCATAAGGCGGATTATGACATCGAGATCCGGGAAGACTTTTTCTCCATAGAAAATCTCACGGAAATCAACTAAACACGGGAAAATCCGGTAAATAATTAACAACCGTACAGATCTTTCACCACAGAAACAAAAAAGCAGATGTTAATCACACTCGCATGGCGCAATTTATGGCGCAAGAAAAGAAGGACGTTGATCACGGTGAGCTCGGTGATGTTCGCAGTTATCCTCGCCATTGTCATGATGTCGATGGTCAACGGCATGAAACAGCAGATGGTTGACTCCATCATCAGCAACACCACAGGTCACGTGCAGATACAGGACGTATTGTACCACGATGAGCCCACCATGGACCATGCCATGGAATACAGCCAGGAAGTAAAGGAGGCTGTACAAGCTCTTGGCGACGCCGTATCATATACCGTTCCGCGAATTGAAGGCTTTTGTCTGGCTTCCAAAGAGGTCAGCAGCCGCGGGGTATACCTTATGGGCGTCATCCCTGAAAAGGAAAACAGGATGAATGACCTTTCCACACGCCTTGTAGAAGGTGAGATGTTCGCCCCGGATGACCATTTTGCAGTGATTGCACGCGGGGTAGCCACCCAGCTTGACCTGGAACTTGGCGACACCATTGTGCTTTTAGGACAAGGCTTCCAGGGAATGACAGCCGCAGGAAAATACCCTGTTGGGGGCATCCTGGAATTCCCCCTCCCCGACATGAACAACACCTTGGTCTACCTGCCCCTGAAGGAGGCACAAATGTTTTTTGCTGCTCCGGAGAGATTGAACAGCCTGATCCTGATGCTCGAAGACCCGCGGAAGGCGGATGACATCGCCGGCCAACTTAAGGCAGCCCTCGACGACGAATGGTATACCGCCAAAACCTGGGAAGAACTGATGCCCGACAAGGTGGCGGCCTTCGAAGCCAGGGACGCGCAGGTAAGGGTATTTGCCTGGGTGCTTTACATCGTAGCCGGCTTCGGCATCTTTGGCACCATGATCACCATGATGCACGAACGCCTCCGGGAGCTGGGCATCCTGCTTTCCATCGGACTTAAACGGGGCAAACTGGCCATGGTCTGTTTGCTCGAAACACTCTTTATCAGCTTAATAGGTGTGTTGGCAGGCGTGGCAGTGGGTTTCCCCATCGTATACCATTTTTTCCTGAATCCCATCCAACTTGGGGCAGATGTGGGGGAGGTGATGATCGATTATGGAATGGAGCCCTTCATGCGGTTTTCCATCGCCCCCGACATTTTCATCTACCAGGGCATCAACATCTTTATCATCGCCCTGGTCGTCGGCCTTTACCCGGTAAAAAAGGTCTTCAGACTGGATATGATCCACGCCGCACGTAATTGAAAAGCCAAGCACCAAGCTCTTAACATTTCGACATTTTGACTTTTTGACAATTTGACAATTCTTAAACACCATGTACACACTCATCAAAATATCCTGGCGAAACATCTGGAGAAACCGGAGCCGGACGCTGGTGATCACCACCGCACTGGTGCTGGGCATCATGGGAGGCATTTTTTCGGCCGCTATCAGGCTGGCTGCAGAAGAGCAGCAGTTTGAAGACACCATAGAAAACCTGGTTTCCCACATCCAGATACACCATCCGGAGTTCATTGCCAACCCGGAAGCCCATTATCGCATCCCAGACGGAAAGGGGATTGCTGAAAAGATCAGCGACCAGCCCGGCACCGCAGCCCTCACAGCCCGGCTGGTGATGGATGGCATGGCCGCATCCGCCAACATGAACACCGGCGTCCGTATCAAGGGCATCCAAAAACAAGCAGAAGCTCAAACAACCAAGCTGGATCAACTCCTGGAGGAAGGCACCTATTTCGAGGAAGACTGGCGCCTGCCTTCTGTGATCATCGGCAAACAACTTGCCAAAGACCTGATGGTCGAAACGGGTTCCCGCATCGTGCTGACTTTCCAGGATGTCGACGGTGAGATCGTCAGCTCCTCCTTCCGGGTAGAAGGCCTCTATAGGGTGACCTCCCGGCGTTTTGAGGAAAGAACGGTTTTCGTAAAGGCCGATGTGCTCGGAGAACTTGTCGGGGAGACGGATGCAGTGACAGAAATCGCCATTCTTATTGAAGATGCGGAAAGATACCGTGAGGTTACCGATGACCTGCGCAGCCAATACCCCAACCTGGAGATCCGGCACTGGGCAGACATGGAACCTGCATTGTACTACTCGCTCGAGGTGCTCGATCAGATACTGATCTACCTGGTGGGTGTGATCATCCTGGGGGTGTCATTCGGGCTGCTGAACACCATCCTGATGTCGATCCTGGAAAGGGTGCGTGAGCTGGGCATCCTGCTATCCATTGGCATGAAACGACTGAAAGTCTTTTCGATGGTGGTGATGGAAACCACCATGATCGCCCTCATCGGGGGTGCAGCCGGACTAATCCTGTCATTCTTCATGATCCGAATTCTTAACCAGCACGGTGTAAACATCCCGGGTGGCGAGGGCCTGGAGGACTTCGGCTTTGCATCCGTACTCTACCCTGACCTACCCACGTCATTCTATTTTGAGATCGGCGCGGTGGTCATCCTCTTTGCCATCCTTGCATCCATTTACCCGGCCTGGAAGGCCATCCGCCTCGCCCCGGCAGAAGCGGTCAGGGCAGAGTAATCAGGATAGTAAAAGATGAACCACAAAGACACCAGGGAAAACAGAAGCCCAGGACAGACAAAGAAAAACATTCGTGCCTTTGTGGCGAAACAATGAAACTAAAAACAAACCCTCAATCATAAAATCATGCAAACAGTAATCAAAACAGAAGGCTTATCAAAAACCTACACCAACACAGCCGTCCCCGTTCGCGCACTCAGGGACGTAAACCTGGAATTCAAGCAAGGTGAGTTCACTGCCATCGTAGGTCCATCGGGGAGCGGCAAAACCACCTTCCTGAACGTCATCGGCGGCCTCGACAAGCCCACGGAGGGCAAGGTGGTGATCGACGACATAGACATCGCCACCATGAAGGAAAGCAAGCTATTTGATTTCCGGATGCGGCATATCGGCTTTGTGTTTCAGGCCTATAACCTGATCCCCGTACTCACCGCCGTGGAAAACGTCTCGTTCATCATGCTGTTGCAAAAAAGGCCCAAAAAGGAGATGGATCAGCGCGCAAAGGAGATGCTCGAGCAGGTCGGCCTATCGGATAAGCTCAACAGCCGTCCGGCACAGCTCTCCGGCGGTCAGCAGCAGCGCGTCGCCGTGGCCCGCGCCCTGGCGTCCCGCCCAGACTTTGTGCTGGCAGACGAGCCAACGGCCAACCTTGACACCGAGTCGGCATTCAACCTGCTCGACATCATGGCACGCCTCAACAAGGAAGAAAACATCACGCTGATCTTTTCCACCCACGACCAAAGGGTAATCGACAGAGCCAGACGCGTGATCACCCTTGTCGACGGCGCCGTCGACAAAGACGAACACTTTGAAAGAAACTGACAAACCAGGCCTCTGGCAGTTACCCCCTGAACACAGCCCAAAGGACCCTTCCATTAGCACATTGGCACATTATCACATTAGCACATTATCACATTAGCACATTATCACATTAGCACATTATCACCATGTTCCTCACTCTAGCCTGGCGCAACCTCTGGCGCAACAAGCGACGCACCCTGATCACGGTCAGCTCGGTGCTGTTCGCCTATGTGCTCGCCACCGCCTTGCTCTCCTTTGCCAAAGGCTTTCAGCAGCAGCTGACAGAGACCATGGTCAGACAGGAGACAGGCTATCTGCAGATCCAGGATGCGTGGTACTTTGATGAGCCTTCACTGGACCACACCCTGGCATACGAAGATGAAGTAAAACAGGCCCTGACAGCATTGGATGACGAAATCTCCTATGTGGTGCCTAGGATCAGCGGTTTTTCTCTGGCCGCAAAGGACATGTCGACACGGCCCGCAATGGTCACCGGCATCCTGCCTGAGCAGGAAGACAAGATACGCAACCTGAGTGGCCACATGGTCAGCGGAGAGATGTTTTCCGCAGATGATGATTACGCCGTGATCGGCAAGGGGCTGGCTGACCTGCTGAGCCTGGGCATCGGCGACACCCTCATCCTGATCGGACAAGGCTATCAGGCTGTAACAGCAACTGGCATGTTTAAGGTAGGCGGCATCATCGAATTCCAGCTGCCCGAACAGAACAATACCGCCGTGTTTTTGCCTTTGAATGAGGCCCAATGGTATTTTGCCGCAGAAGACCGGCTCACCAATGTCATCATCATGCCAGCAAACATTGACCGGATCGACTACCTGGCCAACGAGTTGCAATACAGGCTGGATGATGAATGGTATGCTGTCAAAACCTGGAAAGAGCTGATGCCCGATATGATTGGACTGATGCAGATGCAAGATACCGTGTATACCGGCATTGCATGGATCTTTTACATCATCGTAGCTTTTGGCATATTCGGTACCATCCTCACCATGCTCCATGAACGCATGCAGGAGTTTGGCATCTTGTTATCAATCGGCATGAAACGCTTTCAATTGGGGCTGACAGGTTTGATCGAAACCATATTTATCGGCTTTCTGGGCATCACAGGTGGCGCGCTTGTCGCTTTGCCCATTGTGTACTTTTTTCATCTGTTTCCTATAGCGTTTACGGGTGAAATGGCGGATTACATTCTGCGTTTTGGGATGGAGCCCGTCTTCCCTATGCTGCTGGACAAACAGATCTTTATCAACCAGGCATATACCGTTTTTGGCATTACCCTGATAATTGGCCTCTACACCATGCGAAAGATATACGCGGTAAAAATTCTTGAAGCAGCGCAAAACTGACAACGAAACAAGCAACTCCATATAGAATGCATACCCTGGTCAACATATCATGGCGGAACATCTGGCGGAACAAAAGGCGCAGCCTGGTGATCATGACGGCCATTGCGCTGGGAATCTGCGGTGGACTGTTTATATCTGCCGCATACATGGGCCTGATGAATCAGACCATTGAGGAGAGCATACACACACAACTGTCGCATATTCAGGTCCATCATCCGGACTTTATCCACGACAGGGAGTTGCGCCATGCCATTGCCGGTGCCGGCGAGATTGCAGAAACCCTCCGCAACAAAGATGAAGTCAGGGCAGTAGCCAGCCGGTCGGTTGCTGGTGGCATGGCAGCCTCACCGCACCTCAGCAGCGGGGTCAGCATCCGGGGAGTGTATCCCGAAGAAGAGCGGCAAACCACCAGCTTCCATGAACAAGTGAAACTGGGCACGTATTTTACGGAAAACGGCCGCCTGCCTTCGGTGGTGATTGGCGAAGCCCTGGCCGATGACTTGCAAGCCAACCCGGGTTCACGCATAGTACTGACATTCCAGGACACCCTCGGAGAAATGATCAGCGCGTCATTCCGTGTGGAAGGCGTCTTCCGCGCGACAGCATCAGCCTATGAAAAAGGCAATGTCTTTGTGCGGGCCAGCGACCTGGCAGAACTGACCGGTAGTGGTGCGGCCATCACCGAAATCGCCGTCCTGCTTAAGGACGAAAAATACATTGAGAAAATTCGCGCAACGCTGCAACAGGATCATCCTAAACTGAAGATAAGAAGCTGGACTGAGCTGGCACCCGATCTGGAGTTCGTAATAGATTACACGGAGCTAAGCCTGATGTGGATCGTTGCCATCATTCTGTTGGGCGTATCCTTCGGCATCCTGAACACCATCCTGATGTCGGTGCTGGAGAGAACCCGCGAGCTGGGCGTATTGCTCTCCATTGGCATGAAAAAAAGCCAGGTGTTTACCATGGTGCTCCTGGAAACCGTCTTTTTGTCGCTTACCGGTGGCGCAGCTGGCTTTGCTTCTGCATTTGCCTTGATCAAACTGCTGCAGCCCCGGGGTATTGATCTCACCTATATTGGAGGAGAAGCCCTCCGGGATTACGGATTTTCCCCAATACTATATCCTGAACTGGATCTCGGTTTTTACATCAAAGTCACCATCATGATCATACTTTTTGCTATTCTCGCAGCCATATACCCGGCACGTAAAGCTATCAAGCTGCAACCCGCCGAGGCAGTGAGGAAGTAGGGTTGAGGTTTTTAAAAAAACAAATAAACATATACTTATGTCATCAAAACCAATCATTTATCCCGGCATACGCAACGCCCGGCAACAAGTGCCCGGCAGCAGCCCACCTGCGTCCAATACCCGGTGTCCGGCGTCCGGCTTCTGGCACGCGGTAACCAGCGTGCATCGGCCAGCCAACTTCAAACATCAAACTTCAAACAGTCCAAGTGCTATCCCTAATAACTTCAAGCTATGCTGTTTGTTCCTGATGCTCCTGCTGGCAGGAAGCACAACAGCCCAACCATCAGGAAGCAACAGCAACTTCAGGCTTCGGGGCTATATGAAAGCCATGCCGGGACTGCATCTGGACCAGGATTTTGGCGATCCCGCCTTTCACAACAGCTTGCACAACAGGTTGAATTTCAGGTGGGACATCACGAGTGATGTCGATCTTCGCATCGAAGGGCGCAACAGACTGCTGTATCATCAGTTATATGATGAAATCCCTGGCATTGAGGATGTATTTGCCCAGGATAAAGCATTGTTGGATCTTTCGTGGTTATGGTTATCCGATGGTGGCTGGATCGGGCATTCTGAAGTAGACCGCCTGTACCTCACCTGGCGCAGGTCGAGCTGGCGTGTGCGTGCTGGACGGCAACGGATCAACTGGGGTATTAACCTTGTATCCAACCCCAACGACCTCTTCAACACCTATTCTTTCTTTGATTTTGATTATCCGGAACGACCCGGGACAGATGCCGTCAGGGTACAACATTATATCAGTCGCCTTTCGAGCATAGAAGTGGCCGTGAGCCCGGCCAGAGACAATCGCGATATGGTGACGGCAGCGAAATATGCCCATAACCTGCGTGGCTACGACATCCAGTTCCTTGGAGGTTATTTCCGCGACAGGGTTGCGCTTGGCGGCGGATGGGCCGGTCACATCGGCGGAGCAGGTTTTAAGGGAGAAATCAGCTGGTTCTATGATATCAACGAACAGCAGGACGTGGATCGCAGCAATGTCGTGGCTGCAGTGGGCCTTGACTACATGTTTGCCAACGGCACCTTTACTGTAGCAGAGTTGCTCTATAACGGCGGCCACAACCGTACCGGCGAAGACGCATTTCTGATAACCGAGCCCATGCGGGCCGACGACATCATGTTTTCTGAATATGCCATCACCCTGAATGCAGACCACAGCTTTTCACCCATACTGCGGGGCGGATTGGCCGTGATGGTGCTGCCCGACATCGAAGCGGTGTTCATGATGCCGCAGTTAAACTATTCCGTAAAACGGGACCTGGACTTTGAGTTTGTGGCGCAAATCTTCACCGGTGGAGACAACACCATTCTGGAAGAAGCCGGCCACGGGTTTTTTGGATCTCTAAGGTATTCGTTCTGATAAGGTTAACATTGGGATTACCACAGGAGACTAACAAACCCGGACTTTTAGTCTTTTCGACATTTTGTCTTTTTGTCATTTTGTCTTTTGCCATTTCAACATTAAACACATGAACACACTGCACATAAACCCCGCCATGGAACATAGACCGGTTTGGCCGGGTGGGAGCAAATTGCTGCCTGACAAAAACCGTTGGCGCGTTACTGTTTTTTACCTGTTGCGCCTGATCATATTGTTCATCTTGCTTTTTTTTGTTCTTCTTGTCAGTGCCAATGCAAAGACACCCCAGCCTGTGCGGCAGCACGTGGCTGTTGTGCTAAGCGGCGGCGGCACCAAAGGCATGGCGCACATCGGTGTATTGAAAGCCCTTGAAGACCACAACATTCCCATAGACTACATTGCAGGGACATCCATAGGTGCCATCATTGGAGGCATGTATGCCGCCGGCTACACCCCTGGTGAAATCGAACAACTGGTGCTTTCAGAAGAGTTCAGCCAGGCAGCCGCAGGACAAATTGACGACAAGTACCGGCAGTTTTATCTGGAGCCCCAACCCGACCCTTCCTGGTTTAACCTCTATTTTACCTGGGAAGAAAGAATGGAACCCCAAAACGTGATCCGGCAGAACATCCCAAGCAACATCGTATCACCCTACCTGATGGACTTCCTGTTCATGGAATATCTTGGGCCGGCCGGTGCCGCAGCGAATTTCCATTTTGACAACCTCTTTATCCCCTTTCGCTGCATTGTCACAGAAGTAGAAGGACGCCGCCCCGTAACCATGCGTGATGGATCGCTGCCAGATGCCGTCAGGGCTTCCATGACATTCCCTTTCTACTTTCAGCCTATAGAAATAGGAGGAAAACTAATGCTTGACGGTGGTATGTTCAATAATTTTCCTGTTGACGTCGTGATGGAAGAATTCCAACCGGACGTGATCATCGGCAGCGTAGTCAGCGCCAACCCCGAGCCACCACGGCGCGATAATATTGTTTCCCAGCTCGAAAACCTGCTTAAACATCCATCCAGCTACGAAGTGCCCCATGAGAAAGGTTTGGTGATCAAACCTGATGTACCCGACATTGCGGTCAATGACATGAGCAGGAACAAGGAACTGATTCAAAATGGCTATGATGCCACCCTGCAATCCATCGAAAAAATCCATCGCTATGTAACCGGCAATATGGATGCAGAAACACGCAACCATCGCAGACAATTATTCCGTGAGCGTATACCCGGGCCTGTCATTGGTGAAATTGAAATCAGCGGCCTGAACCCGGATCAGAAAGCATATGTATTGCAAGCCCTCGAAAACGAATTGCTGCCATTGCATTTTGACGATGTTAAACTAAATTATTTCCGCCTCCTGCTAAACAATAGGTTTGACTACGTATATCCATACCTGCGTTTCGACAATACCACCAACATGTTTGTGTTTAGCCTGGAAATGGAAAAAAGACGGGAATTTGTTCGTGCATTCGGAGGCAATATATCCTCCAGGCCAGTTAATCATGTCTTTGCCAGGTTATCTTATTCCCGTTGGTCAGAAAGCCCGCTTACCCTCACCAGCTCCTTTTATCTTGGAAATTTCTACAACAGTTTTGCGGCTGCTGCCCGCCTGGATTTCCCTGGGGAGGCCCCGTTTTACCTGGAAGCACGAAGCGCATACAGCAAGTGGGAATATGCACGAAGCAGCGTATTTCTTTTTGAAGAACAAAAACCACCTTTTCTCACTCAAAGAGAAATCAAAAACCAGCTCCAGCTCGCCTATCCCATAGCTCACGACAAAAAATTTTCTTTTCAGACAGCCTTTGTGGCTGGCAGGGATGAATTCTTTCATACCCGAAACTTCTCTGAACTCGACACCATGGACAGGTCTGTTTTCAGGCCATGGCTCATGGAGGCCTGTTTTGAGAAAAACACACTGAACAGAAAACAATATCCCACCAGAGGAAACCGTCTGCTGACCTCCTTCAGGGTTGTTCACGGGCGTGAAAAACACAGACCTGGAACCACAGCACTGGCAAAAACAAAAGAAGAAAACATCCATGCCTGGATAGAAATACACTTTCGGTACAAAAACTTTTTCAGTACCGGAAGCCGCTTCAACCCAGGCTTGTCCGCAGAAGCATTCCTCAGTCAACGTCCCACGTTCAGCAGCTATACCTCTACAATTGCAACGGCATCACAGTTCAACCCCTTCCCTGTTGCCACAACCATGTTTTTGCCAAATTTTCGTGCAAATAACTATTTCGCCGCCGGCCTGAAAAGCATATTTGATATCAGCAACGCAGCCAGCATCCAGGGAGAGTTACACCTGTTTCAACCTGTCAGGGAAATCATTTCAGCCGAAAACCAAACTGCAGAGTTTGCAGACTATCACTTCAAACCAAAACCGGCAGCAAACCTCGCCCTCGTATACCACACACCACCAGGACCGCTAAGCATAAGTATGTCCTATTTTCATAATGAAAGTGAAGCCTGGGTCTTCATGGTCAATTTTGGGTTTATTCTTTTTAACAAACAAGCATTTATGTAAAACAACGAGGTGTCAGCTCTTTTATAACCAATCCAAATCTTGATTACCTCCTCACCCCTGAAAATATATTTCCGGGATAGTCATGCTTTTGCCAAATGCGCATTAAAAAAATGCCTGTGACATAGCCAAAACAGCAGCATGGACAAAATGATGTTTGCATAATTCATAATTAATAATTAAATTGCATGTTGCGTATTGCCCTGAGAAGTCCGTTAAATCACATTGATGCACTATGGTTGACCAAAGATAATAACTGGTTCATTCATTATAAATAACACGACCATGAAAAAATTTACCCTCTTTGCTATTGTGTGCGTTTTGTCATTATCCCTCCCTGGACAGTCAATTGAACACATTAAAATCCTTACTGAAAACCAGAAAGAATTAGAAGAACGGGTCAGTGAAAGGCTGATTGAAGCAACAGAAAGGTTATTCACCCCTGTGGTACAATCACTTTTTAGCGCAGGAAAAACAACCAAAACCGATTATGTGCTGAAGACGGACAGTTTAATTGACCGTTTCTGGGACGACTATGAAGAAGAATGGGTAAATGACTGGAAAAACACTTTCATATACAATGAAGCCTGGCAGGCAATAATCATTCATGAAAAAGCATGGGACCTGGATGAGCATATTTGGGAAACCGTTGGCAGGATGGAATTATCTTACAATGAACTCGGACAGATCACTGTTCTTGAAGTTTACTCAGACGATGATGAGGAATGGAAAACCCTTTACCCGCTATTCAGAATGGAAGTCACCTATGATGGCAATAACAGGATAGACTTCATTGAAGTTTTGGCCTATGAGGATGGTGAATGGGTGGCACTTATGATTCAGGATTATACGTTTTCCGAGGGATTATTGGATCAGATTGAAACCCTTATTTATGATGAAGAAGATGAGGACTGGTTTCAGGCAACGACTATTTATTTCTCCTATGACGATGCAAGAAGAAGGATCAAATCAGAAATGTACATGGATTTTGGGGAGCCCCTTGGAGAAATATTGGCGCAAAGAATAGAATATGCCTACAATGCCGACGGACAACTGATTGAAACCATAGAATCAGAATTCAATTGGGTTGAATCGGAATTGGTGCCGGAGTACAAAAGGGAATATTATTATGATCAAGAAGGATTGACTGACGAGGTGCTTGACTATTTCTGGGATGGTTGGGAATGGCGATTATCATATAAGCAAACGTTTGTGTTTGATCCGGATGTGAACTTATCCGATGTGGCTTATCCCTTTCTTGCAGTCGTCATGCTTTTTGAATGGGAATTAGAAGCTGAAGTGGACCCGGACATTCAAAAGCTTCCGCTTGAGATTACCGAATATGATTATTACGATGGTGTTTTTTACAAGGATTATCACACGGCATTTTTCTACTCTCTAACAGATGATACTGTTGAAGAGTACACCATCACGGCCACGGCCGGTGACGGAGGAAGCATTTCTCCCGAAGGGGAAATCACCGTGATGGAAGGCGACGACCAGGCTTTTGCCATAGAGGCAGATGCCCGATATCAGATAGAAGATGTCTTGATAGACGATGCGACCGCGGGAGCCGTGGATTCCTATACCTT
>PWNO01000145.1 GCA_003557765.1 Bacteroidales bacterium | reverse complement strand
TATTTTGCAAAAAAGGAAGATCAAGCACGAAGCCAAACAAGAGAAATACCACGATGGCCAGTGGGATGCCGATGTTGGCCAGGGTTTTCTCGAAACCGGACTTTTCCCTTTTGGGCAGATGCTCGATGCGGTAATTGCTCATGTCGAGCATGTCTACCCCATTGTTGTTATTCGATTGATTGTCGGTGTTTTCCGTTTGCATAGTCTAAAAGCGCTTTGGTGAAACTGGCGGGTTAATTTTCTCATGGGTAACAAATGGCTGTGGTGCCATTTCCCTTAAGGCATTACCAGCTTCGGTAGGGTTTTTTCATCAGCATGCTATTGTAGTACCTGGTGTAGCCCGTCACCTCTTCACCCAGCCAGGCGGGTTTGTTAAAGGCTTCATCCTCGGAAGCAAGCTCCACTTCAGCAATGATCAGTCCTTCATTTTCACCAAAAAACTCATCCACCTCGTAATCGTGCTTGCCGTTTTGCACGATATACCGGATCTTCTCAATAACCCCGGGTTCGCAGATCTCCAGCAACTCTTCTGCATCCTTTACGGAGATCTCTTTCTCCCATTCGTAGCGGCTGGTGCCGGATTTGCTGCCGATCCCCTTGATGGTGAGAAAGCCTTTTTCTCCTTTGATCCTGACCCTCACGGTCCTTTCAGGTACTGAAGAAAGGTAACCCTGGACAATGCGTGTTTGTTTGATGGCTTCTTCGCGGAAGCTGTTGTCTTTTACCAGAAATTTTCTTTCGATTTCCTGTGGCATGGTGTGTGTTTTTTTTGTGTCTAATTCGCAGTTTTTAGCGGTGCAGGTTATTGTTGTCAGGGGTTTTGCCTGTGCTGCGATTTGCCTGCATCGGCTGATGCGGTTTTCCGGGATGGTCCCAAATTCGAAGCAGATCAGTTTGCCAGGGGCTTGTCAATCATTCCGATGACCCGCTTGATGGCCTGCAGGTAGTTGATGTTTTCGTATCCTTCCAGGCCCACATCCTTTAGTGTTTTCTTAATATCTTCTATTTCAGTAGATTCAGAGTTTATGGTGGCGATCATGGCGCCGTTGACAAGAACATAGCCGAACTCGCATATTGTATCGTTGACCATGTAGCCATAGCGCTCCTTGTGCACTTTTACAGCCTGCAGGTCAGGATGGGCCTTCACCATGTCCATGAACGCATCGTAGCTGTATTCTTCCTTATCGGGCGCGGGCATCTCCACCTTGAAGGCCGGAAAGACTTCTTGCTCAAGTACTTTCCTGGAAATGGGAAATTCTCCCTTCATCAGTGGGTTCCACTGCTCCAGGCCGTCCACGGTCTTAACGTAGGTCTTGATGTCCATCTTCCCGTCGCGGATTTTGGTGTTGTTGACATCGTTGGTACGCGAGAGGATGTATACCTCGTCCGATTGCCTCTCCCATACTTTTTCAGGGACCGGGACGGACAGGCGCGACATGCGGTAGTGGGCTTCATCAAAATCCTGTCCGAAGGTGCGGAATTCAAAGCGGGGTTTGGACAATTCCCCGATTTTCATTGCTTCTTTTGCCATGTGTCTAGTTTTTGTTGAATTCAGTCTATCAAATAGTTGTGTTTTTTTCTCGTAGAATACCCTTCTCCTTTTTCTTCTTATTCCTATTTCTTAGCTTACTGCTTACTAATTACTACTTGCTTCCCTTCGCGCTCCTTTACAACGGCTTCCCATCCAGGGTCATGTTATCGAACCGGTTGTTTCCGCTGGTGTTTTCAGCGTTTTCTCCAAGAAACAGGAACCTGAAGTGCAGGTCTGGGTTATTATTGATTTCCTCGAAAGAAGACAGATCCAGAGTAGCATGCAGATAGACACCTTCTTCATCCTCCAGGAAAGGGATATCGTAGTCGTCGCCCACCTGCACCCAGGTCTCGCCGGCGTCAGGAGAAAACTCAAAGCGTTGCGCGGTCGCGCCGTTTTCCGTGCGGGTGGTTGCAAAGGTAAATACAAGGTCTTTATATCCTGTGGAAGGGACCTCAAGCAGCAATTCTCTTGTGGCTGCCGGGTTACGTGCCCGCAGGACGGCGCCCTGGTCAGGCTCCTCAGCGAGTCTCAGGTTGTAATTGGATACCGGGTCGGATGCCCTGTGCGTTCTGGCGTCCATGTACCCATCTCCGGTACCGGGGTAGGTAATGGTTCCCGCGAGGTCATCAGCGGAAAAGTCGGCTTGTACTTCCGTAACCTCATCTCCGGTCATCGCATTGAAGTGCCAGTAATGGATCAGGGCCATGTCGCCTTCGCCCGTGCCAATGACCTCGAAGGGCTCGCTGATGGCCGCAATCAGTCCCTCTGTCTCGGCTTTGATCCGCACTTCTTCATCTTCTGCGTCATAGATCAGGCCTTCGATGTGCACCGCCATGACTCCTTCCTCAATGACCCCAATCAGGTTTCCTCCCAGGGATCCCGAGCCGGATTCAAGGCTGAGGGTAATTTCGACATCATCTGATGCAAGAGCTGGCATTCCTTCCTCATTCTGCAGTTCAATAAGCAAGCCGAACGGTTGGTCTGCGATCACCGGGTTTCCGAGGTTGATGCCGGTGATGGCCAGTTTTTCCGGCTCTGCGGCCACCAATGGGCTGGCATCCAGGGAGAAATTGTTGAAGGTCACCCTGTCACCATCATCCGCGGCCATATTGCCGCCTTCAAAGCGCAGGCGCACCGTGAAGTCAGGGTTGTTGTCCGCGCCTTCGATCTCGCTGAAGTCCATCCTGACCAGCGCATACATGCTTTGGAGGTTAAAAACGCTTTCTTCCAGTCCGTCATCAGTCCACTCCGGGTCCCCGGATGCGATGGAATAGTCGATGATGAGCCTGTCGGCTGCACCTTCATCCATTGCTGCAAAGGAAAATACCGGGTTTTGGTATCCCGTGGTCGGCAGGTGAAAGCACATGGTGTTCTCTCCGCCGTCACCGGTGAAGGGCTGACGCACCTGGATCGCGCGCATGTCAGTATCTGCAAATGGGGAGTTGTTATTGGCTTCCGAGCGGTAGTTGATGTCCGTGGGCTCATTTCGCCTTTCCATCGAAGCCTTTCGCCAGTTGGGGTGTCCCTCTTCAAAAGGATAGCCATCCAGAGCTGAATGGAATTGAATGTGCGCTTGCTCATTAATTGAGTAGGTAAAGTCCAGGCTCTCAAAGGGTGTATTGTTGGCCATATCCCCGCTGATGTAGAAGAAATGCACCAGTACGGCATCAGGATCCGGGGGAGGGGGGGGTTCCGGGAGGTCTGCCAGTTCGTCTTTTACACAGGCGGTGAAGAGAAAAGCCAGTGCAGTGAGGGTTATTAGGAGGTTTGTGTTTTTCATGGGTATGTATTTTGTCAAAATGTCGAAATGTCAAAAAGTCGAAATGTCGCGGGAATAATCGACACGGGTAAAAGCTTAAAATGCAACCTGGAAACGGGCGCCCAGCCAGTGGAAGTTCTCTCCTGCTTCACCTTCGGGGTTCACTACCCGGAATGGATCGGTGGTCAGGTTGCCGTCCACATCCTCGCCGACGTACCATCTGCCCCGCTGGTTGGCATAGCGGTCAAAATTGAGGTAACCATAGTTGAGTTGGAACTTGACGTTGCGGCGCGTATAATAATTGAGTGCAATGGTCAGGCCTTCACCGGCGCCACCGGCCACCCTGTGGTCGGTGCTGTTCATGTTGGCATAATCGTACCGGGCTGCCAGTTCGATGTCTCCCCATTCGCGGCCGTTAATCGGCTGGGTGAACTCGCCCTGGTAGGTGTTGTAGAGGTGTGTGCCGCCAAAAAGCAATACACTGGTCATCACGTAAAAACCGTGGAAGTCCTCCGTGGGCAGATCGTTAAAGCGGTGAACTTTGGCCTGCGTGTATTC
>PWNO01000087.1 GCA_003557765.1 Bacteroidales bacterium | reverse complement strand
GAAACGGGCGCTTCCTTCGATGGGGTTGCGCATCACGATGAGGTCGGAATAGTTGGCCACGGTCAGGATGGTGTCGCGAAGGGATTCTCATTTTTTGACGCTGGTGTTGCTGGCTTCGGAGAAACCAACTACCTTTCCGCCCAGCCGGTTTACCGCACTTTCAAAACTCAGTCGTGTGCGGGTGGAGGGTTCAAAGAACAAAGAGGCAATGACGTAATCCTGTAAGATGTTTTGCACCGGGTTTTTTTCAAACTCCTGCGCGATGTCCAGGATGCGCAACTGTTCCTCTTTGCTGTAATCGTTGATGGATACGAGGCTTTTGTTTTTCATGATGTTTGAATGTTGTCAAAATGTCAAAATGTCAAGAATATGTTGGGTTAAGCTGGCTGAATTCATTGCTGTGCTCAGCGTCCAGTGTTCATTGCCAGGTAATCATCCACCTTTGTGTAAATACTGTTGGCACGACTTGTTTCATTGTGGTGTTTTTGATGGGGTTTGGATCGTGATGGTTGATGTGTGGCAAATTTTGTCAGAGGAAGTTTAGCAAAAGGGCAAAAAAAAGGGGGCGGAAGCCCCCAAATGCATTATTTACAGCCGCAGTCCTTATTGACCAGCTCCCTTTCTTTAAGAAAGTCGCATACCAGGTCACATAAAATGGGATGACCTATTTCCTGCAGTTCGTAGCCTACCTTGACTGTCGGCTTATCAATTTTCACAACCCGCGAGAGGTCGATTGGTGTGCCGATCACAACCGTGTCGCATTCCGTATTATTAATGGTTGCCTCCAGATCCTTGATCTGTTGGTCGCCATAACCCATGGCGGGAAGCAGTATGCCGATTTCTGGATAGATCTCAAAGGTCTCTTTCAGTCTGCCAACGGCGTATGGTCGTGGGTCGATATATTCAAGGGCACCAAATTTCATGGCAGCAACTGTGCCAGCACCAATTTTCATGTGGCCATGTGTCAGGGTTGGTCCATCTTCTACCACAAGCACTTTTTTCCCTTTGATCAATTCGGGTTTATCCACGGTAAGTGGTGATGCACCATCAACTACTTTTGCGGTGGGGTTGACCAGTGCGATGTTATCTCGCACAGCCTGGATGCCTTCTGGTGAGGCGCTGTCCATTTTATTGATCACCACGATGTCAGCAATACGCAGCACGGTCTCACCGGGGTAGTAGTTAAGTTCGTGTCCTGGCCGGTGCGGGTCGACCACGGTCACCATCATGTCGGGTTTGATAAACGGGAAGTCGTTGTTTCCACCATCCCATAGGATCACATCAGCTTCTTTCTCTGCTTCGCGCAGGATGGCTTCATAATCCACTCCAGAATAGATTACATTGCCACGTATCACGTGGGGTTCATATTCCTCCATTTCTTCGATGGTGCACTTATGTTTTTTGAGGTCGTTGATATCAGCAAAACGCTGCACTTTTTGTGCCACCAGATCGCCATAAGGCATTGGGTGGCGGATGGCGACAACCTTCATGCCGTGTTCCATCAGCGATTCAATGATGCGGCGTGAGGTCTGGCTCTTACCGCATCCAGTTCGGACTGCGCCAACAGCAATCACCGGCTTGGTGCTTTTCAGCATGGTCTCCTTGGGGCCGATAAGTAAAAAGTCAGCACCCGCAGCATTTACCTGCGCGCCAACGGTCATGACCTCCTGGTAGGACACATCACTGTATGAAAAGGCGCATACATCCACATCCAGGTCTTTGATCAGCTTACTCAATTCATCCTGGTTGTAAATCGGAATCCCATCCGGATACATGCTTCCTGCCAACTCTGCCGGATATTTACGTCCGTCAATGTCAGGAATCTGCGCTGCCGTAAAAGCAACCACATTGTAGTTGTCGTTGTCGCGGTAATAGGTATTGAAATTGTGAAAATCCCTGCCGGCCGCACCGATGATGATTACGTTCTTTCGGTTTTTTTCCATATACTAATTTTTTATGATTTGATTGTGAAGATATCAGCGAAACAACTGTGACAAAATTAAGTGTTTATTGGTTTTATGCAATTATTTTTATCGAAAACTATTAGGAATGTTTTACGTGTTCTGGTTGGTTTGTTTTTATTAAAAAAATCCATATCTTTGGCGCCTTCGTTGTATTTTGCTGTTTAACAGGGGTTTATGCATAAATATACATATCTTGAATACCTATTTCTCGTGCGAGGATAAATTGTTGTTTTGATTGCCCACGAATGATAGGTTGTTACATGTTTTATGGCATTTACATCGTCAAATAAACTGCGTATATATGAAAAAAATCATCAATAAGGGTCTGAGGCAGGAGATCATTGACGCCTACTTCGGATATTTTGATGCATATGCCATGCGCGATTGGGACACCATGGTTGCCTTTTTTGATCCGCATTTAACCATGGTGGGCACCGGAGTGGATGAGATCACGCATGAAGGCGAAAAAACGCTTGCCAACTTAAAGCGCGAGTTTTCGCAATCGCCTATGCCTATTAAGTATGAGGTCAAAAGCGTCGAAGTCTTTTCCATTACCTCCGGGGTTGCCTTGCTGATGATTACCATGGATGTGTGTTTGCACAACCAGCACGAAATTGTTGAATGTCCGAATAACCGGACCAGTGCAGTATTGGCGAAATCACCTGACGGCTGGAAGCTGGTGCATGGTCATTGGTCGCAACCCGACCGCGATATTGATGTAGGGGAGAGTGTGCCTTACCGCTTGCTCAGGCAGCGCAGCCGTGAGCTTGAAGAAAAGGTGGCGGACCGGACGCGCGAGATTGAAGCCCAGAAAGAGCGGTTGGAAAAGCTCAACCGGACCAAAAACAAACTTTTTTCCGTGATCGGTCACGATTTGCGCACACCCTTCAATAGTTTGCTTGGCTTTTCGCGGATGCTGGTCGAGGACATGGATTCATTTTCCCGGGAAGAGGTGTCGGATATCATCAGGACGATCAACAAGCAAGCAGGCATGGCATACGGATTGCTCGACAACCTGCTTCACTGGGCTAAGTCACAGGATGATAAGATCTATTTCAGGCCTGAAAAAACGCAGTTGCACACTCTTGTGGCGGACGTGCTTTGTTTTTTAAGGGTTATTGCGGATGAGAAGGGGGTGTCGTTTGTGAATGAGGTGCCTGGAGACCTGCATGTATTTGCAGATAAGCTGATGCTTGACTTGGTTTTGCGTAACCTGGTGCATAATGCGATCAAATTTTCCCAGTCTGGTGAAAAGGTCACGATATCGGTACTTCCCGAGGATAGATGTGTACGCATTAGTGTCGCTGACAAGGGTGTGGGGATGGATGCCCATTTAATCAGGGAGTTACAAAGCTGCGATTATGCGGGAAGCATGCAAGGTACGGCTAATGAGCAGGGTACAGGTCTAGGTTTGGTATTGACCAGGGAGTTCATCACCCGTCACGGCAGCCCATTGGACATTCAGAGCAAACCGGGTAAAGGCAGCCGGTTTTCGTTTCTGCTTCCCGTGGCAGAAGGGGAGATGGTAGGTGGGAGCAAGAAGTAAGAGGTAAACAGTAAGATTAAGATCAGCCGTGGAATTTGGGCTGCGGAGATGAAGCATGGAAGCCCCACTAACCCCATGATGGATACAATACAAGTTTTGAACTTTGAGGTTGTTAATGAAAAGAGGCTGTCTCATAAGTTTCTTATAGCCTCTGAGAATTGAATTTTTGAAAACTTTTTGGGAGTAGTTCGAATAAAAGAGGGAGTCTCTGACTTTTGAGACACCCTCTTTTTATTGTGGAGCTGGAGGGATTTGAACCCTCGTCCAAACAAGCAGCAAAAATGCTTTCTACATGCTTAGCCTTTCATTTGGGTTTCGGCAAGGCCTTGGCGAAAGGCACTCCGGGCACT
>PWNO01000013.1 GCA_003557765.1 Bacteroidales bacterium | reverse complement strand
CGTGTTCGAGCACCCGCTGCGGGTTGGCCACGATGGCCACAAAGGCAGGGATCATTCCAATGCCGGCTACTTCCAACACGGCCGCCACCATCATCATCACAAAAAGGAGGACGATCTTGAACTTCTCCTGGCGGGAGAAGAGCTTGCGAAGTTTTGTGTATTCCTTAGGCAGGGAAATCATTATATATATTTTGTATTAGCAGGTGTGATTGCTTTTGTCCACAAATTTTCACAAATTAAAGCACAAATTTGCTCAAATTAGAGAATTACCCGTTTGTATTGCAGGCTTTTGGCTCCGAAATTAATTAATAATCCAATTTTCGAATTTGTTGCTTTCAGATAATTTAACACCTGGGAAATATGTTCTTGACAGAGGCCATCCATCGCTTTGATCTCAACAATGACTTTGTCATAGCAAACAAAGTCCGCAACATACTTCTTGTTTAAAAGTTTTTCCTTGTACCAAACATCCAAAACCTTTTCTTTCATGAAGGGTATGCCAGCCATACTCAACTCCACGGACATTGCTTCCTGATAAACTGGCTCAAGGAAACCTGCCCCTAAGCTTTTGTGAACCTCCATGGCGCAACCAATGATTTTGTAACACTCTTCCTTAAATGGAAAAGATTGACTCATAATTTGTGAAAATTTGAGAAAAATTTGTGTGAATTTGTGGATTAAAAAAGAATTAACGCTGGCCGCTTGTTGGAAAAACCCCCTGCTCCTCCAGATACGCGATGATCCGCTCCGGGTTTTTGCCATTTTCGTCGCCCCTGAGTTTCAGAACCGGGTTTTCGGGGATGTCGTAGTCGTTGTGCATGCCAGGGACGCTGTTTGAAAGACCCTGTTCAGCACGGAGATAGGGCTCCGACTTGTTCTTGCGGCAGGTCTCCAGATCGGCATCCATATAGATCAGGTGAAAACGTTCCGGATCGATGATCTCCGCAACCTGCCTGCGGATGCTCTCATCGGGAGAGATAAACGAGCAGATGGTGATGATCCCCTGGTCGTTGAGCAGGCGGCATACGTGGGCCACCCTGCGCAGGTGCTCGGCACGGTCGGGCGGACTGTGATCCAGCTCGCGCGACAGGCCACTTCGGATGGTGCTGCCCTCGAAAAGCACCACGGTGGCACCCAGCTCAAACAGCTGTTTTTCCAGCAGGAAGGCAAGGACGTTCTTGCCGCTTCCCAGCAAACCGGTGATCCAAATGGTGGCACCCTTCTGGTTGTAACGCTTCTGGTATGCCTCCGAGCTGATGAGCCCCTGGCCGCGGGCAATCTGGGCCTGGTCCATGTCGGTGATGCGCGAAGGAAGATCAATCGGATCGAGCTTATCGATGATCATCCCCACCGCAACGGTGTTGTGGGTTACCGGGTCGATCAGCACAAACGAGCCGGTATGGTGATTGCGCGCATAAGGATCGAAAAACAAGGGCTTTACAGTCGTAATCACCACGCGGCCCATCTCATTGAGGGAGAAAGCCTCTATCACCGACTTCTCAAGGGTGTTGACATCCACCTGGTAGCGGATGGCATCAATGCGGGCCTTGGTGGTAAAACTGTTGTGCTTGATCAGAAACTGGGTCTCCCGGGTCATCGGCTGTTCATCCATCCATACCATCATCGCCTCAAAATGGCGATCCACCTTGGGAAGGTTGTCGGGATGAACGAGCATATCGCCACGCGACACGTCGATTTCATCCTCCAGAGCGATGGTTACCGATTGTGGCGGAAAGGCCTTGGACAGCTTTCCGTCGTAGGTGACGATCTCCTTTACCCGCGACATTTTTCTCGATGGCAACACCATCACGGCATCCCCCTGTTCGACAATTCCGGATGTCACCTTACCTGCATAGCCGCGGAAGCTGCGGTCGGGACGCATTACATACTGCACCGGGAAACGGAGGTCACTAAAGTTCCTGTCCGAACCGACGTGAACTGTTTCCAGGAACTCCAGCATGCTTTTGCCTTTGTACCACGGCATGTTCGGACTGTCGGAGATGGTGTTGTCACCATGGAGGGCCGACATCGGGATGCAGTCCACATCGGGGATGTTCAGCTGGGATACAAAGGCCTTGTAGTCGTTGCAGATCCTGTCGAAAACCGCTTCGTCGTAACCGACCAGGTCCATTTTGTTGACTGCCAGTACCACGTGCTTGATTCCGAGCAGGCTCACGATAAAGGTGTGCCGGCGCGTTTGGGTGATCACCCCTTTGGTGGCATCCACCAGGATGATCGCCAGGTTGGCCGTGCTGGCACCTGTAACCATGTTCCGGGTGTATTGTTCGTGTCCGGGGGTGTCGGCGATGATGAACTTCCGCTTGTTGGTGCTGAAGTACCGGTAGGCCACGTCTATGGTGATTCCCTGTTCCCGCTCGGCCTTCAGGCCGTCGAGCAGCAGGGCGTAATCGGTATGGTCACCAGCGTGCCCCATCCGCTTGCTGTCACGATCGAGCGCCGCCAGCTGGTCTTCGTAGATCTTCTTCGAGTCAAACAGCAGCCGTCCGATCAGTGTCGACTTGCCGTCGTCTACCGAACCTGCCGTAAACAATCGCAGCAGGTCCTTCTTTTCATCCTGGTCAAGGAATGCCGTTATTTCGTGATGGGGGATGTAGGTCATGGATGGAGGTTGGAGGTTAGAGGTTGGAGGTTAGATGGTAGATGTTAGATGTTAGATGTTTGTGATGTCCACAAATTCACACAAATTGCTCTCAAATTTTCACAAATTATTATCTCAGTTTCCAGCTTGTTAATCTTAACTTCAACCTTAAAAGTATCCTTCCCGTTTCTTCTGCTCCATGCTCGCTTCCTGGTCGAAGTCGATGACGCGGGTGGTGCGTTCTGAGCGGGTGGCGGTCATCATCTCTTCAACGATCTTTTCGATGGTATCGGCTTCCGACTCGATGGCGCCGGTTAATGGGTAGCACCCGAGGGTTCGGAAGCGGACTTTCTTCATCTCCACTTTGTCGACCAGCTCTTTGGGCATCCTGTCGTCGTCGTGCATAATGAGCGCGCCGTTGTATTGCACTACCGGACGCTCTTTTGCGAAATAGAGCGGCACGATGGGGATGTTTTCGAGCCGGATGTATTGCCAGATGTCGAGTTCTGTCCAGTTGCTGAGCGGGAAGACCCTTATTGACTCCCCTTTGTGCACGCGGGTGTTGTAGAGGCTCCACAGTTCCGGCCGCTGGTTTTTTGGATCCCACTGGTGGTATCGGTCTCTGAAGCTGAAGATCCGCTCCTTTGCACGGCTTTTCTCTTCATCTCGGCGGGCGCCGCCGTAAGCGGCATCAAAACCATATTTTGTCAAACCCTCGAGCAACGCCTGTGTCTTCATAATGTCGGTATGTACCTTGCTGCCGTGGGTAAAGGGTCCGACACCCGACTCGTGCCCCTTTTTGTTGAAATGGACGATGAGATCCCAGTTTTTTTCTTTGGCATAGCGGTCACGAAACTCCGTCATCTCGCGGAATTTCCACTGGCTGTCGATATGCATCAGCGGGAATGGCACTTTTCCTGGGTAGAAAGCTTTTTCCGCCAGGCGTACCATCACGGAGGAGTCTTTGCCGATGCTGTACAACATCACCGGGTTTTCGCACTCCGCCGCCACTTCGCGGATGATATGGATGCTCTCCGCCTCCAGTTCGCGGAGGTTGGAGAGGATATAAGGGTCCTTGGTGGAGCGTAGGGTCATGGAGTAAGTGTTTAAGCTCGAAGCTCGAAGCTGGAAGCTCGAAGGAAGAGCTTTATGCTTAAAGACTTAGAGCTGTTTTTTTAATGAATTTATTAAACCTTTTATCATTGATGCAATTTCAAAAGAGTTGTTTTCAATTATTTGATATGTATCATCTGAAATCCAATTTCTTTTATGGAAAAT
>PWNO01000311.1 GCA_003557765.1 Bacteroidales bacterium | reverse complement strand
TCATAGGGTCTGATCATTTCTCCACCCGGCGTATACCTGCGTACCGGAAACTCCTGGTCTTCCATCACCTCTTTGATAAAGGCGCGAAAGGGTTGTGCCAGGGGGATGATAAAATCACCCGCATGGATGAACCTTCCTTCCATCACGGCGTCTTCATCCATCTGATATAGCTGAATGCCGTGTCTTTCAAGAAGTTCAAGGAGAGCCAGCAGCTCGCCCTGGTCGTGCTGTTCGCGTGGCAGCACATAAAAGAAGGGTGGTTCAGTCAGGCCTTTATTGATCTCGCGGCGGGCCATCTCATTGCGGAAATCCAGGATTTCTTCCCGATGCAGTGAAGCTGTTCTTACCAGTGAATATACCGATTCCAACTCATAAGTAATGAGGTCTTCCATGGTCCACCATCCTCCCGGCCATGGTGCAGGAAAGTTGATGCTTTTCTTGTATTCAGACAAACCTTTTCCGAAAACCTGCAATTCATTCGCTTCAATGTATATGGGTGTGGCCAGTTGTACGGAAGCAGCCTCTGTAAGCAGACTGATCACGTTTTTCCAAGCAGATGTCTGGGTTGAGCCTGGCCAGTAATCATCAAAAAGGTAGTGCTGGCTGATGCCCTTCAGTCCGCTTGCGGTCATATCCCTTGCCATATTGGAACCAAAGACCCAGGTCCAGCCCCAAATCAGCTCATCAAGATTTTGTGCAATAGGGTCGTGGTTTGGCGGCACAAAGTACCTCGGTCCGGTACTGCCCATCTGGTGTTTTTCCACAAGCACATGGGGAAACCAGTCCTGGTTGTATATGTCGGCCACAGCCTGGTTGTCAGACTGTGTAAGGGTGACAAAATCCCGGTTAATGTTATGCCCTACATATTTATGGTAAACACCTGGCAGAGAACTTCCTTCATACGGTGTGTCCAGGTACCTGTTGTAATGCTCCACGATCATGTTCATGCCATCCGGATTGTGGCAGGGAACCATCATAAACACTACATCTTCGAGGTAACGGGGGTTGCTGTCAGTGCCCGTAATGAGGTTATAGGCCATAAGCGGCGCAGCCTGTGAGGGAGCAACCTCTGTGGAATGCATGGATAAGGTGACCAGCACAAAGGTTTTGCCTTCGTCAATCATATCACGCAGCTCATCAGAGGGGATATCCCCGTCAAGGGCCAACCGGCGGTTGATTTCGCGGAGCCTGTCCAGGTTGGCAATGTTTTCCTCTGATGAGACAAAGCCGATGTACATCGGCCGCCCCTTTGGAGACGCCCCATGTTCCAGGAGCTTCATCATCGGAGATTCTTCCTGGAGGAGGTCCAGGTAATCAATAAGGTCCTCATAAAGAAACATCTTTCGGTCTTCTCCCGGTTTAAAACCAAAGAAGTCTTCCGGGTGAGTCAGGTCGTGGTTATTGGCAGTCAGGGGTAAGCTAACAATCAGAAAAAAAACGGGCAGTAGGATCTTGGCAATCACGGATAGAGAACGCATGGATTTATTATTTAATTAACAATCATGTAAAGTGAGCTTGTAAAAATACAAAAATCAAAGAAACATAAGGGCTCAGTGTAAAACCTTGCTTTCTGCACTACAGGAAGGCTTAAAAGATGCGACACTATGCCTTCATGATGGCATGATAGGTTTCCCGGAGAATATCCAGCGCTTCTTCCTGGTCCTTTCCTTCAGCGTATGTGCGTAACACGGGTTCTGTACCTGATGGCCTGATCATAACCCACTGATGGTCACTGAAGTAAAACTTAAAGCCGTCGAGGTCCTCCATGGAAGTTACCTTGTATTTGCCAAACTCTTTGTAGACTCCCCGGCGGCAATTTTCCACAATTCTTTCCTTGTCTTCAGGTGCGATTGTAAGGTCGGACCGTTCAAAGGCAAAGGGACCGGTAATGGCATACACCTCTTCTATCAGGTCGGTTAGTGATTTTCCCGTTTTTACCATAGCTTCCCAGATGATCAAGCCGTTATATATGCCGTCCCGCTCTGGAATGTGTCCGCTAACCGCTATTCCTCCAGATTCTTCACCGCCAACCAGCACTTCTTCTTCCAGCATGATCCCGCAAATGTGCTTGAAGCCGATTTTTACAATTTCCAGCGGGATATGGTAATGGGCGCAAAGGTCTTTGATTTTTACAGTAGAAGAGAAGCCTGTCACCACCTTTCCTTTTCTCTTTTCATGGTGATGCAGGTAATAAATGAGCAGCAGGATCACGTGGTGGGAGTCGATATACTTGCCGTGCTGGTCCATGAGGGCTGTCCGATCGGCATCTCCATCAACGGCAAGGCCACATGCGATGTTTCCTTCATCACGGATGGCTTTGCTGAATGCTTTCAGGTTTTTTGCAAGAGGCTCCGGTGGTATACCATCAAATAGCGGCTGCCTTTCGCCATGAAGTATCATCATGTCCGGGAACAGCCGCTTCATGATGTTTTGCCCTGAGCCATACATGGCATCAAAAGCGAAACGCATGTCGGCGTTTCTGATGGCATTAAGGTCAAATTGTTTCTCCAGGGCATCACAATACATGCCTTCCAGGTCTACATATTCGAGCAACCCCGTTTTTTGCAAATCCTCAAGCCGCATTTCATCGCTTTCTGCCGGTGCCTGATCCGGGATCACTTGTTCGATTTCCCCCACCTGCTCTTCCAGCAGCGGTCCACCATAACTGCCTTTGAGTTTATAGCCGTTGTATTCTGGCGGGTTGTGGCTTGCGGTGATAAACACCCCAAGGATGCTATTATGGTGCAGGGTGCCCATACTGATCATTGGAGCAGTGGCCACCGTGCCCGACATGTAGACCTTGATGCCGTGCCTGCAAAGCACCCTGATTACCGTTTCGGTAAACAACTCGCCCCCAAAGCGGCAATCGTGACCAAGTACGATGGAGGGTTTTTTGGTTTGCTGAAGTGCCCACAGGGCTGTGCCTTCAGCTATCCGGGCCACGTTGTCTGTGGTAAAGTCCTTTGCAATGACTGCCCGCCAGCCATCCGTACCGAATTTGATTGTCGTCATAGGTGTTGTATTTTATAAAAGACAAAAAGACAAAAGGACAAAAAGACAAAAAGACAAAAAGACAAAAAGACAAAAAGACAAAAGGACAAAAGGTCAACATGTCGAAAGGTCAAAAAGTCCGGGTCTGCGATGGTTTTTATGTTTTTGGAGCCCCTTGTATGCTGTTGGTTGCTGGCCGTGAGCTGTTAACATGTAAAGCCCCCGAAAAAAACACCCGGTCAATTTTTCTTGCTAACTGCCAACAGCGAACAGCCAACTGTCTTAACTTCAAACTTCAAACCTCAAGCTTAACCTTAACCTTAACCTTAACCTTAACCTTAACCTTAACCTTAACCTTAACCTTAACCTTAACCTACTCTACCGGTATATATTCCGTTCATCCAGTGCCCGTCGGTATTTTCTTGCATTGGCCAGATGTTCGGCATAGGTCCTCGCAAATAGGTGATAACCACTGAAATCAGGTTTGGCACTAAAATAGTAATAGTCGTGTGCTTCAAAATTCAGGACGGCATCAATGACCTGCGGGGCTGGCAGATTGATTGGTCCCGGCGGAAGGCCGGCATACTTGTAAGTATTGAAGGGAGAATCGATTTCCAGGTGGCTGTTGAGTACCCGTCTGATGGAAAAATCGCCCTGGGCAAAAATTACTGTAGGGTCTGCCTGAAGCGGCATGCCACTTTTGAGCCTGTTCATGTACACACCGGCTACCCTGGCCATTTCTTCGGCCTTGTTGGTTTCGCTTTGTACGATGGATGCAAGTATGGCCACTTCTGTGACGGATAAACCGATTTCCTCTGCCCGCTGCCTGCGAGTCTGGCTCCAGAAGACTTGATATTCCCTGTGCATCCTTTGAAGCAGTTGTTCAGGGTTGGTGTTCCAGTATACTTCATAGGTGTTGGGAATAAAGAGCAGCCTGGCTGTCAACGTGTCTTTGCCTAGGGAATCAATTGTTCCGGGATCACGCAGCAGCGAAATAATCTCTGCTGAGTCAGGCTCAATTTGAGCAGCAATCCGACCTGCAAGCTCTTCATCTGTCCGGATATTATGAAAGGTTAACCTTACCGGACTTTGCTCCCCGGATCTGAGCAGGTTGATGAGTTCATTATTGCTCATGCCATCAAAGATCAGAAATCTTCCGGCCATCACCCGGTTCGGATAGTTCTTTTGCCCGGCAAGCCAATGAAAACGACCAGGGTGTTGCAGTATGTCTTTTTCCTTTAGCAGGTTGAGCACTTCCTGATAGGTGCTGCCCGAGGGAATGTGGATATGCATTTGTTCTCTATGCTTTAGAGTGACATTGGGTGCATGCACATAAAGGTAAAAAAGGAGCCCTGCACCTGCTGCGAGGAACAGCAATACGGAAACCGTAATTTTTATAAGCAAAGAGATTTTCATTCGATTCAATATGTCAATAAGTCAAGATGATTAGGTCTGCTCCTGGTTCAATAACTATCGGCCAGTGATTAAAAAAGCAACTGCAGGAAATGCTCATCATGCCAGCCGTCTTTGCGCAGGCGCCAGGCCTTACGGGTGCCGGTTATCTCAAATCCTTTTTGCAGAAATAGCCTTATGCTTCCCTTGTTGTCACTGCCGATAGCACAAAAAAGCTGTTTCAGTTGCAAAACATCTCTTGCATAAGCTTTAATCACATCAATTGCCTCGGCACCATATCCTTTTCGCTGATGCTTCGGATCGATGATGATGCCAACTGCCGCTCGCTTGTGATGGGGTTCAAAGTCAAACAGATCGATGATGCCCACGCATGACTTATCGCGGGTTTCAATGATCAGGCGGAGCTGTTTATCTTTGTATATGTCGTTTTCTGCATGAAGAATATACTGTTCGAGATAAAAACAGGAAATCGGATTGAGGTAGTTGCTTGCTCCCCACATTTCTGCATCATTTTCATACCTGTACAAGTGCTCCAGGTCTTCAATCTCGACCGGGCGAAGTCGTACTGACTTTCCTTCCAATGGCTTCATCTTGCAATATTTCGGAACGCACTACAAAGGCTGCGCTTACATCTATATTTTCCTTTTGATCATCAATTCTGTGGCATAGAGGTTTTATATGTCTTGGAACATGTTTATCACTTTTCCACTGTAGACTTCGCTTGCTGGTCCCTCCAGCGTAACCTCCGAGTATTTTTCCCCTTCCTTGGCCGGAGGGGAAAAGGCCACTTGCAGCTCACCGCCCCTCGTGTGCACCGAAACGGATTCTGCATTTATTATCTTCATATGATAGGCGGCTATAGCTGAGGCTGTGACCCCGCTTCCGCAGGATAAGGTTTCATTTTCCACGCCCCGTTCAAAGGTTCGTACATAAATCTTGCCATCTCCAATACCCTCAACGAAATTGACATTGGTTCCGCCGGGTTGCCATCTTGGGTTGTTTCTTATTTGTCGGCCCAAAGCAGGCACGTCCAGGTTGTCTGTCATTTTCGTAAAAATAACCACATGCGGCGAGCCGGTATCCACAAAAAAGCCGTCTTGTGCAAATGGTTCCGATGCTGTGCTGCTTTCGGGTGCAGCAACGTCTTTAAGCGTCACGCGCACACGCATGGGGTGCGTGTCTGCTGAAATCACCGATGCCTGATGGTAGCCATCTGAAGTGTTAAAGATGAGTTGTTTTTTGTGTGTGACAAGGTGTTTGTAAGCAAAGGCAGTGGCACACCTGCTGCCATTGCCGCAAAAGCTGCCCGGCAACCCGTCAGCATTAAAAAACCGCATGCTGAAGTCAGCCTGCAGGTCTTGTTCAATCAGAATCAGCCCATCTGCACCAATGCCCATATGCCTGTCGCACAATTGGTTGATCATACGCTGTCCTTGGGGGCCTGCATGTGGAAAAAAAAGGTCACGGTTATCTATGACAATAAAGTCATTTCCAGTACCGTGGTATTTATAAAACTGCATCTGCATCGGCTGTGTTTTTCGCATCAAATTTAGCGAAAAAATGGGAAGCCACACGCACCACTGTCTTATCCTTGCCACCTGGGTGGCCCATGTCTTGTCCCTTTTTTACCTTCCCGCATATCATCACGCAGGAAAGTCGGATTATATATCCGAACTATGAATAATGCAGGTTAAGGTTTTTACATAAATATGGAAAAAGATTAAAACCTGGGCCGGCTAAAGTAGCGTTGACATAACACTGGCTATTTCGCTTACTGAAATAAAGATATGGCATGAGAAACCAAAAGTGACATTATGGCAGGGTTGGCTTTCGCGCAGCCATTACGATGTACTGGTTTATTTATAGGTAGAGCAATTTTAGGCTTTGTTAAGAAAATTAGTTACGGTAAGGCATATTTATTGATGCGTTGTGAAAGTTAACCGCTAGTGACATACTGACTTAAAATAATGTTACTGGCCGTATAAACAATGTCGAGATTTGAATTGTTAAACATAAAACTATTGTATGATGAAAAAGTTCCTGGGATTGTTTTTTGTTGCTATGCTTGGTGGTTTGGTAGCCTTAGGTACGCAGCAATTGTATTTTGCTTCTGAACCTTCGGCTCAGGAGGTATCGCATGTAATCCCTCATCGCGCTGAGCGTATTCCCGCATCACTTACCCGCCATCTGCAAGGTTTTGAAGGCGGTTTGCCTGATTTTACAGTGGTATCGGAGATGACAGTCCATGCTGTTGTCCACATTCAGGCAGAATTTGAGCGTCAGCGCAGCCCCCGGCAGGATTTTTTCGGGCCAGATGATTTTTTTGATTTCTTTTTCGGTCCGCGAAGAAGGCCTTCACCTGACAGGGCCCCGGTTATCGGATCGGGTAGTGGTGTGATTCTTTCGCCGGATGGCTATGTGATCACAAACAACCATGTGATCGAAAATGCCAGCAAAATTGAAGTTACCCTGAACGACAACAGGATTTATGAAGCTGAGCTCATCGGGTCTGACCCCACTACTGACATTGCTTTGCTCAAAATCGATGAGGTAGATCTCCCCTATCTGGAGTTTGGAGATTCTGATGATGTGTTGGTTGGTGAGTGGGTGCTGGCCATCGGTAACCCCTTTAATCTGGAGTCTACGGTAACAGCAGGGATTGTTAGTGCCAAGGGCCGGAATATTAATATCCTGACAGATACATTGGCCATTGAGTCTTTCATCCAGACTGATGCTGCTGTGAACAGGGGGAACAGTGGTGGAGCCCTGGTGAACACCAGGGGCGAACTGATCGGCATCAACACCGCCATTGCTTCAACCACAGGCGCTTTTACTGGCTATTCCTTTGCGATTCCGGCAAACATTGCGAGCAAGGTTGCCGAAGACATCATGGAATATGGTGAGGTGCAGCGTGGCATGTTGGGTGTGACGATCTCACCATTGACAAGCCGTGAGGCTGAACAACGTGGCCTCGGCGTCATACGTGGTGCTTATGTGGAACGCGTTGGGGAGGACAGTGCTGCTGATGAAGCCGGTATACAGGAAGGAGATGTGATTGTGGGTATCGATAATAATGAAGTGCGCAATCCTGCCGACCTGATCGAATCGGTTGGTCGCAAGCGTCCGGGCGACAATGTAATTGTCAGGTTTTACCGGGACGGCCGGGAAAGAGAAACCAATGCCACACTCAAGAATATTTATGGAGAGGTGTCCCGTGTAACGAGAGATGTGCGCGAAGTTGCGGAAATACTTGGTGCACAACTTGAAACCGTCTCTGAGCAGACCCTGGATCAATTGAACATCAGTCATGGCGTCCGTGTGGTTAGACTTTCGCGTGGTGCACTCAGCAATGCAGGCATCAGGCAGGGTTTTATCATTACGCATGTCGACAACCAGGAAGTGCATCACCCGGATGATGTAGGAGCAATATTGGAAGACAGAACAGGCGGCGTACTCATTGAGGGTGTGACCCCTGACGGTACGCGCGCGTTTTTTGGCGTAGGCATAGATTAACACCATGATAACCGGACTTTCCCTGCAAAACAAGTTGCAGGGATTGCTCCGTAAAGTTTTTTTTTGTACCTTTGAGGGTTTTTTCCGCACCCAGCGGGAAGTTCCCTTATATAATCCTTATAAAAGACAGGAAGTCAAATATATGCGACAACTAAAAATTTCCAAATCGATAACCAATCGAGATACGGCGTCATTGGATAAGTATCTGCAGGAGATCGGCAAGGTACCTTTGATTTCGGCAGAGGAAGAGGTTCAGCTGGCACAGCGTATCAAGCAAGGAGACCAGGTGGCTCTGGAAAAGCTTACCAAGGCCAACCTTCGCTTTGTGGTGTCTGTGGCTAAACAATATCAGAACCAAGGACTTAGCCTTCCAGACC
Organism: Bacteroidales bacterium; assembly: GCA_003557765.1. The sequence goes on along the minus strand of PWNO01000311.1, from coordinate 34,845 downwards.
TCATCAATGAAGGTAATCTCGGCTTGATCAAGGCTGCCAAGCGTTTTGATGAAACGCGTGGGTTTAAGTTTATTTCGTATGCCGTATGGTGGATACGCCAATCCATATTACAGGCACTGGCTGAACAGTCGCGTATTGTGAGGCTGCCATTGAATCAGGTAGGTTCGCTTAACAAGATCAAAAAAGAAGCTTCGAAACTGGAGCAACAATATGAACGTCCGCCATCCGCCGAAGAGCTGGCGAATGACTTGGATGTACATGAGGATAAGATCACTGAATCGTTCAGGATATCCACACATCACGTGTCTGTTGATGCGCCCCTGGTGCAGGGTGAAGATGCCAGTTTGCTGGACGTATACGTCAATAATGATTCACCCAACGCCGACTCCAGCCTGATACACGAGTCACTCGCGCGGGAAATTCAGCGCTCTCTGGCTACGCTTACAGAAAAAGAGCGGGATGTGATCAACCTGTATTTTGGTATCGGCATGAATCACGGACTTACACTTGACGAGATTGGTGCCAAATTTGACCTCACCCGCGAAAGGGTTCGTCAAATCAAGGAAAAGGCCATTCGCAGGCTTAAACACACTTCCAGGAGCAAGCTGCTAAAAGCCTATCTTGGGCAGTAGATATAATTAACTTCAAAGGGCATGCACGTTACCTTTAACCGCTTGCCCTTTTTTGTATCCCTTTGTTGTACTTCAAAGATATTATCCATGATCCGTTTCCCAGTTATCATGACTGCCATACTGGCGATATGCCTGGCATATGCCGGTACAATCGAGGCCAGAGAAGTCAAGGTGCAGGTAGCCGTTACCGCCGACGTGCACGCCAGGCTATTTCCTTATGATTTTGTTGCTAACCGGCCGGCAAAAACTTCCATGGCCAATGTGCACTATATAGTGCAATCATTGCGTGCAAGAGAACGCAGCAATCTTATTCTCCTGGACAACGGAGATCTGATCCAGGGTACACCCGCCGCCTATTATGCAAACTTTGTACAAGAAGCCGACAAAAATCTTTTCAGCCGTGTAATGAATTTCATGGGGTATGATGCAGCTACCATCGGAAATCACGACATTGAAGCCGGTCCCGAGGTGTATGATCGCCTTGTTAAGGAGTTTAATTTTCCCTGGCTTGGCGCCAATGTATTGGATGCGGATACGGGTGAGCCCTATTTCAAACCTTATACCATCATTCAAAGACAAGGGGTGAAGGTAGCGGTGCTGGGGCTGACTACCACCGGTGTTCCGAATTGGTTGCCACAACACCTTTGGGAGGGCCTGGTATTTCAAGACATGGTTGAAAGTGCGCAATATTGGATAGATCATATCCAGGCTGAAGAAAAACCGCATGCAATCATTGGTTTGTTTCATAGTGGCTTTGGACCCCTGGACCCAGACCCTGAAGATCATCCGCTGGAAAATGCCTCAGGCTATATCGCAAAACATGTACATGGATTTGATGTAATCTTTTCATCCCATGACCACCGTCGAAGAATACAAACAGTCAGCAATACCGCTGGTGAGAATGTACTCGTAATGGGCCCCGGCCATTTTGCTGAAAATCTTGCCCTGGCAGAGCTGACCTTCAGGAGAGAGTCCCGCCGCGAGCCATTTGAATTGATAGACGTGCGTGCCGAAATGATATCTTCTGACAAAGCCGTGCCCAGTCACTTGTTCATCCAGAGATTTGAAGATGACGTGCAGGAAATATTGGATTTTGCCAACCAAAAGATAGGCCGTATAACCGAAGACATGCATTCCATGGAATCGCTTTTTGGCAGTGCACCCTTTACTGATTTCGTGCATCATGTTCAGCTTGCCCTTACCGATGCTGACATCAGCTTTACCGCTCCGCTTGCCTTCGATCAAACCATCCGCAAAGGAAATTTACACATGCGCGACTTTTTTCGCTTATATGAATATGAAAACTACCTGTATGTTATGGAATTGACTGGCCAGGAAATTCATGATCACCTGGAATATTCTTATGGCCTTTGGTTTAACAGGATGCTTAATGAACATGACCACCTGCTAAACATGAGGCGTGATCAGCTGGGACGCATTCCTGAGGACAGCAGAGGGCGCGGTGCATTGCGCAATCCACCATATAATTTTGATTCTGCTGCCGGGATCAGATACATAGTGGATGTCAGCGCATCTGCTGGTGAGCGGGTAGATATCCTGGAAATGGAAGATGGCAGTCCTTTTGAACCGGATGCCATTTATCGTGTGGCAATCAACTCCTACAGAGGCAGCGGTGGAGGCGGCCATCTTACTGACGGAGCCGGCATAGCACGTGAAGAGCTCTCTGAACGCATCGTGCTTACCACTGATCGCGATTTGCGCAGTTACATGATTGATTATTTCAGAGATCTGAAAGAATACGAACCTGCAAGCCGTGATAATTGGAAGGTTGTTCCTGAAGAATGGGTTCAAAAAGGCAGGAAAAAAGACATGCCATACCTTCGACCCTAGCATTATGTTGATATGCTGTGAAGCAGAAAGAAGAGTTAAGTAATGCCGGTTAAAGAAGGTCTTCCCGTAAGGTGACAGATGCTGTGAATATGTAATCGTCTCTTTTCAGCACCATGTTAACAACATCTCCTTCGCGCCCGGTAAATGCGTTCAATACATCATTAAATGACAATTGCGCATAGGGGACACCATTTAGGTTGATGATGCGATCACCTGCCCAAATGCCTGACTCATATCCTGTAGATCCGGGTCTTACATAATGGATGATAAACTTCTGCAGCGACTCGCCTCTGGCAACGACCTCCATGCCGGTCAGGCTCGTGTTGAATGGCCTGCCACGGCCTGCACCGGGACGTAAAATGATCTTATCGCGTGGATAATCCAGGAACAAAATAAAGCGTCTCATAATTGCCCCTCCAATAATCCCCTCCCAATCCAGGTCACGGCCTTGAATCCTCAAAAATTCAGCATCCGGATATAAAACCATTGGCTGATCTACCTCCACTTCCCCGAGAATCAGTTTTTCAACCCTGCCAATTCTACCCCTAAGATTACCACTTATCCCCTGTCCCAGGAATCCGGATAAGGTATGCGCTGACATGTTGATGTAATCCTGGTTGAGGTACATGGCATGGCTTGCTCCCAGGTCCAGCAGGAGATGGGTGGACAGGGTATCACCAGAAGCGCCTATGATTTTGGACTCGACGTAAGGCTTGCCGTTAATGATTTTTATCGGCAAAACCTCACTGCGTCTGGTTATCCGGTAACTGTTATCCTGGTAAACCCTTAATGATTCATTGCTATAGTCAATTCGTACAGGAAAATGCTTAAAAAAGTCGTATCCGAGGATGCCAAAAACGGGAAAGCCAAACAATTCAGAAAGTGGCATCACATCTTCTGGAACGATGATCATGTTCTTATTACGCCCGGTGATTCCACGCATGCTGATGGTGACATCGTAAGTGATGCCCCCCTCAACGATTCCTTTGCCACCAAGTCCATATAACAGGACAACATCATCAATTTCAATGTCAAGGAAATTCATGATCATGGGTTCGGTGAGTATCGTTGTGGAAACCCCCGTGTCCAGGATAAAATAAAGAGGCCCAAAACCATTAATTTTCAATGGAATAACAGCCAGGTTGTTGCTGACCTTGATTGGAATGTTTACAGACCGCCGGTATCTGTTAAACCGGAAACCACTTTCATCGGCCGTGACAAGTGGCGAATATGCAGCAAAAAGCATGCTGGCGGCAATGATCCATCTGATTAGTCCAGTGTACATGGCTTATTGACAGCAAAAATTTTACCAAAATTTCTTAAAATTAATAAATTCTTCTTTTTTGGGGTTCTTTTTGTGTCTCCAGGCAAAAAATGTGCACATATTTGAAATTTTAGTTTGATCTGGAAACTCACTGTCTTTGACGCTGGTAATACCCTTTATTCTTTGTGTTTGCAATTTGTTGCACACGTCATAGATAAGCAGGTGTTTGGCAGGGCTTGTGCAACAAAGAAGGCATTGCCAGTTTTCAAATGTCAACATGTTAAGCGGGTTAAGGGGCAACAGGAGATCCTAAACAAGAGCTATGCATGCGCCAATAGATGCTGATTGATGTCTTTTGCGATTGCCGGCCCTCCATAGATAAAGCCGGTATAAACCTGCACCAGCGAAGCGCCGGCATGGATTTTTTCCATCGCATCAACTGGTGAGAGGATGCCGCCAACGCCAATGATGGGAATTTGCCCCCCTGATTTATGATGTAAATAGGCTATTGTTTTTGTGGATTTATGCTTTAAAGGCTTGCCGCTCAGACCCCCGGTGCCCATGCTTTCGACTTTCTCATTTGAAGTGTGGAGGTCATCCCGGTGAGGAGATGTGTTGGTCGCTACAATGCCCTGCAAGTCAGCTTCTTTTATAATCTCCAAAACTTCATCCAGCTGGTTATCTGTAAGGTCGGGTGCAATCTTGAGTAAAATGGGTTTGGGGGATGGCTTTTGTTTGTTGATTCCTTGTATGGCCTTCAGGATCTTTAAGGTTTCTTCTTTATCCTGAAGCTTTTCCAGGTTTTTGATGTTGGGACAACTGATGTTGATCACGAAATAATCCACCAGGCCGAAAAGCTTTTCAAAACAAACACAATAGTCATCTGCTGCCTTTTCATTGGGCGTATTTGTGTTTTTTCCTATGTTGCCGCCAATGATTAATTTGGGATTATTTTTACGGATACGATCAATGCAGGCCTCCACGCCTTCGTTATTAAACCCCATCCTGTTGATCAGTGCCTGGTCTTTCGGGAGGCGGAACAACCGCGGCTTTGGGTTGCCTTTCTGTCCTTTTGGTGTAATGGTGCCAATTTCCACATGACTGAACCCAAAGTCAGCCAGGTCATTATAAAGCCCGGCTTCCTTGTCAAATCCCGCCGCTACGCCAACGGGATTGCTGAAACATAAACCAAAAAGTTTTCTTTCGAGGCGCGGATCTGTGACGATAAAGCATTTTCTTACCAGTGACCGAACTCCGGGGATGGACAAAAAAAGGGGCAATAGCTTTGCTATTGCCCGGTGGATCCATTCAGGAGGAAAAGCAAACAATATGGGCCGGATAACTCTTCTATACATCGGTGTGTGCGCTAAAAATACTGTTACGTATTATCTTTTGTTTCCTTCTTATCCTCATCCTTGGGCTCTTCTTCATCTTTTCCGGCTGCCTTATCACCGGCATCTTCCGCTTTTGTATCAGGGTCGCTGATCATATCATCCGCAAGGAGTATGCGATACCAGGCAAATATCTTTTTCATGTCCGAAACATGCACCCTGTCTTTGTCATAATCAGGAAGTATCTCTTCAAAAGCGGCTTTCAATTCATCGGGCGACGCTTTGGGGTCTGGCCCTTCCTGACCTTCGTATTTCTGATGGATGGACCACAACACTTCCTTTAGCGGCATGTCTTTTTCGTAGGTAAATACGCTGATGTCCTCCAGGGCAGAAGAACGGTCAGTGGCAAATACCGGCATGCGTTTGCCGTCCTGCATGGATTCCACAATCAGCCCGTTTCTTGTCTGGGCAATGACTTTATAAAGTCCGGGTTTGCCGGATACTGTCATGATTTTACTCAGATCCATTGTCGTTTATTTAGATTGGTAACCGAAAAAGCAGATTCTTGTGTCAGTTGATGTTGTTTGCAAAAATAATGAGAATTCCACAATCCATTATCTTATGAGAACATTTGCAGGCTGTGCAGCTTCTTATAAATGCCATCCTTGTCAAGGAGCTCCACGTGTGTGCCGGTTTCCACGATGCGGCCTTCGTGCATTACACAGATCAGGTCTGCATGAATGATGGTTGACAAACGATGGGCGATTACGACGGAGGTGCGGTTTTGCATGACGTTGAGCAAGGCTTCCTGCACCAGCTTTTCTGATTCGGTGTCGAGTGAGGATGTGGCTTCGTCGAGGATGAGGATGGGTGGATTCTTCAGCACGGCCCTGGCAATGCTGATCCGTTGCCGCTGTCCGCCTGATAGCTTCCCGCCACGGTCACCTACGTTGGTGTGATACCCGAGCGGACTTTCCATGATGAAGTCGTGCGCATTGGCAATTCTTGCCGCCCTGACCACTTCCTCTTCCGTGCTTTCTGCAGCTCCGAAGGCAATGTTGTTATAAAATGTGTCGTTGAAAAGGATGGGGTCCTGGTTGACGTTTCCCATCAGCTGACGCAAGTCTTTGATGCGAATGTCTCTGATGGGAACCCCATCTATGCGGACCTCGCCTTCTTCCACATCATACAGTCTTGGGATCAGATCAACAAGGGTGGATTTACCCGCTCCGGATTGTCCGACCAATGCAACTTTTTGCCCTTTTTGTATGCGCAGGTTGATGTTTTTCAGCACGTAGGTGTCTTCATAACGGAAACTCACCTTGTCAAATACAATGTCTTGTGAAAAGTTGGATTTTGTTTTGGCATCCGTTGCATCCCTTATACTAACTTCCGCCTTTAGGACCTGGTCTATGCGCTCTGCAGAGGCCATTCCTTTCTGGATGTTATACCATGCCTTGGAAAAGTTTTTGGAAGGTTGAATGATCTGTGAAAAGATGCCGAGATAGCCAATGAAAGCCTCCGGTGGTAGCGTTGCGTTGCCGCTGATCACCATGGAACCACCAAATACCAGGATAAAGATGACCACGGTGGTGCCCAGGAATTCGCTGACTGGTGAGGCCAGGTCCTGTCTGCGGTACAACTTGTTCATGATACGGGTGTAAAGGTTATTCAGGCTGCGAAAGCGTTTTCGCATCTTATCCTCTGCATTGAATGCTTTTACTACGCGAAGGCCTGAAAGGGTTTCTTCCATGACAGAAAGAATAATGCCCAGCTTGCTTTGTCCTTTCAACGCCGTGGGCTTGAGCGTGCGGGCAATGCGCCCGATGATAAAACCTGCAATGGGCAGCAAGACCAGAACAAAGAGCGTGAGTGTCGGACTCATCAGCATAAGCCAAGCCATGTAAACAATCACGGTAATCGGGTCACGGAATGCGATGGAAAGTGATTGCACAATACCAATTTCGATCTGATGCACGTCGTTGGTCATGCGTGAGATGATGTCGCCCTTACGACCCTGCGAATAATAGGCCAGAGGCAGATCCAGCGTTTTCTGATAGATGTCATTGCGGATATCTTTAACTACACCATTACGCACCGGGGCGAGATGGTACAGTGCCAGATACCGGAATCCGTTTTTCAGTAAGCTGGTGATGACGACGATCACACTGATGAAAACCAGCGAGGCCATTTCCCCGTATTGCGTAGTCAACAAGTTCATATAGTAGTAGAAATTGTTGATCAGCACATCAAAGTCAAGCTGCATAGGCAGCAGCTCACGGGTGCCGTGATGCGAACTGAAAAGCAAGCCGACGAAGGGGATGACCATATTGAGACTGAACAGGCCAAAGATGACTGAAAGCAAGTTGAATAGCACATTTAAGGCCAGTCTTGTCCAATACGGAATAATATAACGTATGATCTTTTTGAAGTTCTTCATCCCTCAGGTTTCTGTCGGTTTAATAGGTGCTGTTTGCCTTTCTTCTGCAGCAGGCAGATGCGGCAACTCAATGTTTCTTCCGTGGCAGGATTCCGGTATAATTGAAGGGGGTAAGCGCTTTGATCCTTGCTTTTTCCTTTGCGGGGATGTCAAGTCCGTCTACAAAGTCGTGCAGATCTTTCATATTGATGGTTTTTTCATTCCGCGTAAGGTCTTTCAGTGCTTCGTATGGGTTGGGGTGGCCGATGCTACGGAGGATGCTTTGTATGCCTTCAGCGATGACGACCATATTATGTTCAAGATCCCTGTTGAGTTGTTCCTGGTTCAGGGAGATCTTGCCGAGGCCTTTCATGGTGGCTTTAAGGGCGATCAGTAAATGCCCGGCGGGTACGCCAATGTTTCTCAGGACCGTGGAGTCGCTTAAATCACGCTGCAAGCGACTGACGGGCAGTTTAGCAGCGAGGTGTTCGAAAAGCGTGATCGCGATCCCGGCGTTTCCTTCTGCATTTTCAAAATCAATGGGGTTAACCTTATGAGGCATCGCTGAGGATCCTACCTCGCCCTTCTTGATTTTCTGCTTAAAATAATTCATGGAAATGTACGACCAGCAATCCCGGTCCAGATCTATCAGGATGGTGCCGATCCGCTTCAGGCAATCGAAAATAGCTGCGAGGCGGTCGTAGTGGTCGATCTGTGTGGTGGTTTGCGTTCGGGTCAACCCCATCTCCAACAGGAGCTTGTCGGCAAATGCAGGCCAATCGATATCCGGGAACGCCACATGATGCGCATTAAAATTTCCCGTTGCCCCGCCAAACTTCCCAGGAAAGGGCAAGGTCTTAAGTTCTTCATGTTGGTTGGCCAGTCTTTCCCTGAACACCAAAAGCTCTTTGCCCAGGCTGGTGGGCGAAGCCGGTTGTCCATGTGTCCGTGCCAGCATTGGAATGTCAAGCCATCTTTCAGCAAGCTCATCCAGACTGGCAATCAGCGAATCAATTTGTGGCCTCACCACTTCTTCCAGCGCATCCTGCAGTGAGCAGGGTATGGCCGTGTTATTGATATCCTGCGAGGTGAGTCCAAAATGCACCCACTCTCTGTATGCTTTCATACCCAGCGAATCAAAACGTTCCTTGATAAAGTACTCTACCGCCTTGATGTCATGGTTGCATTCCTTTTCAATTGCTTTGACCCTCAGGGCATCTTCATGGGAAAAGCCAGTGGCAATGCACAGAATCTTTTCTTTGTCCTGATCCGCCAGGCCCTTGAGTTGCGGGATAACGCGCGTCAGGGCCAGCAGGTACCTGACCTCCACCATCACCCTGTAGGATATCAGGCCCTCCTCTGAAAAGTATTTTCGCAGGGGTGCTGTTTGCTGCTGATAGCGTCCGTCAATCGGACTGATTTGCTGAAGCATATGCATGGCTGTTCTCTTTTGTGCCTGCTTATCTCTTCTTGCGTTTCTTTTGTGCCTCCTTTTGCTTGGCCAGCTCTTCCATGCGTTGCTGCCATTTTGATTTTTTGACCGGTTTCTTTTTGTTGGCCTCAATTTTGGCATGAAGCGCATCTTCATCAATCACTTTCTTAAATAGGAACATTTGTCCGAAGGTGATCACATTGGCCAGGAAATAGTAATAGCTAAGGCCGGAAGCGAAGCTGTTGAAAATCGCAAGTAGCATCACAGGCATAAAGTACATCATGGTCTTCATGCCGGGCATCTGGCTACTGGAACTCATCATCTGGGAGTTCATCTTCGTATAGATGATCATGGAGCCGGCCATCAGCAGTGTAAAAAGACTCACATGGTCGCCGTAAAATGGGATGGTAAAAGGCAGGTCGAGGATGGAGTCATAAGATGACAGGTCATCTGCCCACAGGAATCCTTCCTGCCTCAGCTCAATGGATGCTGGGAAAAAGCGAAATAGCGAGATCAGGATGGGTAGCTGCAGCAACATGGGGACACATCCTGCCATGGGGTTCACGCCTGCCTTCTTATATAGTGCCATGGTAGCCTGTTGCTTTTTCATGGCATCCTCTTTGTTGGGAAACTTCTTGTTGAGCTCTTCGATCTCAGGCTTTAGCAATCTCATCTTGGCCTGTGACATATAAGTCTTGTAGGCGATAGGCAGCAATACGATCTTAAGCAAGATGGTGAGGATCAGGATGACGATTCCGTAATTCAGGTTAAAGCCATCCAGGAAATTAAAGACGGGAATGACCAGAATGCGGTTAATCCAGGAGGTTAGGAAAAAGCCCCAGCCCAAGGGAATCTGCCTTTCAAGTTGTAAGTTATATTGTGTCAGGTTGCGGTAGCTATTGGGGCCAAGATACCATTTCATGTGGTATATGTTATCCTGTCGTGCGTTGAAGGGCAGCACGATGGAGGCCGTGACCTCTTTCAGGTAATCATCATCGTCTTCATCAAATGCCGTGCTGGAGATATCAGCTTCGGCAAAACCTTCTTCGGAAATCAGTGTAGAGGAGAAAAATTGTTGTTTAAAAGATATCCACCTGATGCGTGTAAGCAGGCGCTCCGAACCGTCGCGCGTCGGCCTGATCCTCGACACGTCATCGTTGGCGTATTTGTAATAAACTGTGCTGTTATTCTGCTCATTTTCTCTGTTGCGCTCACTCCTGGGTAACTTCGTACGCCAATCCAGGTTCAGGAATGTCATGGACCTGTTAATTGCGGTATCCGTGCCAATGAAGCGTACATCGAAATCGAGCATATAGTCCTCTCCGCGGAGCACGTAAACAAACTCAATATAACTGGGGCGTTCTTCGGTATGCTGGTTGGTGTAAGCACGCATGCTGAAGCGCTGTTCTTCCTCTCCGCTGATTTGTACCTGTTCGTGATCAGCAAGTGGCTGGTTGTTAAGGTAGGGAGAGAAATAAAGGTTTTCGGTCGACACATTCCTGTCGTCGGAGAAGAAGTGGATGGTAAAGCGGTCCTCATCCAGGCCCTTGAAAAGCATTAGCGGCTCCTGGTCCCAGGTGCTGTAATCTTTGAGTTCGGCTGAATGGATATGACCTCCGCGCGAACTGATGATGAGTCGCATCACTTCGCTTTCAACTGTATAGTAAGCTTTCTCTCCAATAGCTGCAGCAGAGAAGTGTCCCATGCGTTCCCGCAGGCGCTCCTCTTCCAGTGCTTCCTGAAGTTCAGGGTCTTCTGTTACGATTTCAGGCTCCGGAATGGTGTCCTCGGCCAGTGCCACCTCTTCTTTGGCTCTTTCGGCCTCGATGGCTTCGATTTGTTCACGTTCGGCTTCCAACCTCCTGCGTTCAGCCAGTTCTTCCTCACTGGGAGCCATCCACAGGCTGTATCCGATGATAACAACTGCGATCAGGATAAGCCCAATGATGTTGTCTCTGTTCATATATCAAAATGTTTTACCGGAACATCAGCCCTGTCAGGGACAGTCGTTATGGTATCCGGAATTGCCTGCAAGGCAACTTGCCTGATGTTTTTTGCCTTTGGCAAAAGCGGTTTTTTCGAGTGCAAAGATAAGCGAAATGATCGAACTGGAGATGGCGATAAGCTGCAGAAATTACTTCCATTTTTTTGCTGCGCTCACAAAGCTGATAAATATGGGGTGTGGCTTGTCTACCGTGCTTTTGTATTCGGGATGAAATTGTACGCCTATAAACCACGGATGGTTGGTGAGCTCAATGATCTCTACGAGCCCTGATTCCGGGTTGATCCCACTCGCAAGCATGCCGGCTTTTTCAAAACGGTCCAAATAATGGTTGTTTACCTCGTACCGGTGCCGGTGGCGCTCAGAAATATGCTGCTGATGATAGATCTCAAGAATTTTTGATCCGGGTTTAAGGTCACAGGGATATGCGCCTAGTCGCATGGTACCGCCTTTTATGTGCACCTTTTTCTGCTCTTCCATGATGTCAATGATGGGATGGGGTGTTTCCGGATCCATCTCAGTAGAATGTGCGTTTTGAAGTCCCAGCTTATTCCGGGCATATTCAATCATAGCACATTGCATGCCGAGGCAAATACCCAAAAAGGGGATGCCTTGTTCCCTGACGTAATGGATGGCTTTGATCTTTCCTTCTATGCCGCGATCTCCGAAACCCGGCGCTACGATAACACCTTTAAGTCCGTTCAATTGCTCCTTTATGTTTTTTTCGTCCAGCTGCTCCGAATGGATGAGGCGCAGGTTCACCTTGCAATTGTTTGTTGTCCCGGCATGGATCAGAGATTCAATGATCGATTTATAAGCATCCACCAGTTCCACATACTTTCCGATCAATCCGATGCTAACGGTGCTCTTCGGTGACTCCAGCCGCCTGATGAATTGTTCCCATTTCCTAAGTGAAGGGCCCTTGCGTGCGGAAACCTTCATGGTCTTCAGTACCACCTTGTCAAGCTGCTCCTCCTTCATTAGCAGCGGCACCTTGTATATGCTGCTGGTGTCGATGCTTTCAATCACGGCACTGGAATCCACATTGCAGAACAAAGCAATTTTGTTGCGTATGGCATCATTCAGGGGTTTTTCCGTACGACATACCAGGATATCGGGCTGTACACCATACTCCAACATGGTTTTAACCGAATGCTGGGTGGGCTTGGTTTTTAACTCCCGGGCAGCTGAAAGATAAGGGATGAGTGTCAGGTGGATCACCAGGCTGTTAACCCCCATTTCCCATTTGAGCTGACGGATGGCTTCAATATAAGGCAGCGACTCTATGTCACCAACCGTACCACCAATCTCGGTGATCACAAAATCGTAGGCATTGTCTTCTCCAAGAAGCTTGATCCGGTATTTGATCTCGTCCGTAATGTGGGGTATCACTTGCACGGTTTCACCAAGGTAGTCGCCACGACGTTCTTTTTCGATGACCGATTGGTATATTCTTCCGGTGGTTACATTGTTGGCTTGAGAGGTAGGCGTGTTCAGGAATCTTTCATAATGACCAAGGTCCAGGTCTGTTTCTGCACCATCTTCGGTCACATAGCACTCGCCGTGTTCATATGGGTTCAGGGTGCCAGGGTCGATGTTGATATAGGGGTCAAGCTTTTGTATGGTTACCGTATAGCCACGGGCTTGCAGCAATTTGGCCAGCGAAGCGGAGATGATCCCCTTCCCGAGAGAAGAGGTTACACCTCCTGTTACAAAAATGAATCTTGTCATATCAGAGCCAGCCATAAGGATTCTTTTTTCCAGACAAGCGAAAGTAAGAAAAGATTGTCAATTATGGTGCATGCAGATTACAGTTTATCTGAATTCCTGCGCACTGATGTTGTTCCTGGCTGGCATCCCCCTTTTATTTATCGTCATCCCGGGCTGGCTGCCCCTGGCGGGATATGCTCTCTTCGCTCCTGGTCTGCACAGTCTTCCTTTTTTCAATTACCTCATCATCGCCTTGCTGTACTTTCTCTTCGTAAACGATATCTGCTACTTCGCTCTTTTCTTCATCTTCAGGAAATCCGCAGCCGCCACCACGCTTGATCAGGTAGTAGCCACCTGCGAGGGCAAGCATAATCGCACCAATACCAATAAAGTCCAAGCCTGTATGGTGCTCAATGTCCATCACAATCACTTTTCGTGCGATTGCGATAATGGCGACCAACATCACCACCTCCACGTGGATGACGTGTTTCCGGAATAGACCTTGATGGTGTCCAGGAGCTCGATGCCGATGACAACCAAAAGGACTACACCAAAAACGTTCATCAGGTTATCCAGGTTGATTACAAGGTGTTCGTCGCTGCTGTTATATACAGAAGTACCAAGAACCCATGCGAGTTCAATAGTGGCCAGCACCAGCAACAACGACATCAGGATCACCAGTACCTTGATAATGCTTCGTTCAACATACCGGATAAATTTTTTCAGTATAGGAGGTGTGTGGTCAGTGTGTGGCATAATGATGGCTGTTTAAATGGTCTCACTTGCACTCGTGTGAAATGCTTTGCAAAAATAAAAAATCTTAGCATTTAAAAATATTAACAAAGAAAGTCGCTTTATCCAATGCCTGTGAACTGGGTGCAATCATATGAAGACGTCAACCAGAATGAAAGCAGGTGTTTTTAAAAAGGATGGGATGTGTATGCAAGAAATAACCGGATATAAAAAGGCCGGCATTGAAAAATGCCGGCCTTCAGCTACTTAAACCAAGGAGTATAACGCGCGTTGCGTTATCATATGAAGAATTGCAATTAATTTTTTACGTAAAATGGCAATTCTTCTTCACATTCCGGCTTTTGCAGGCTTCTGACCAGCAACTGGAATGATTCATGATTTCCAGGATTGACCTGCTCGTGGTAAATGATGGCACGAAGGACTTCCGGGATGTCTTCATTGTTGACATGCTCTTCATAGGCTTCCATGTGCAGGGTTTTGCCATCTGGAGTTTCAAAAACCAATGTGTTTGCGCCATACATGCTATCACCGGATGCCATAGCGCCTGTAGTAAATAAGAGCAGTGCGGAAAAAATAAGTGTTTTCATTGTACTGAGTTTTTTGAGGTTATACATAATGTTTTAATGCTTTTGATTTTAAATGCCTGTGTTTTTTTGATGCACTCAACTATATATACAAATAACTGCTTATAATTGTTCAAGCATGTTGCAAAAAAATTAAACAAAATATTTCTGGTTGCAGTCATTGTGCTTGGTTCGGATAAACACATTAAAGACAAACAAAGGTTGATGCGGTTTGTTCAATGAGGTAACAGGCCTCCTTTCATAAATTATCTACCTTTGCTGAAAATGAGAAAACCGGGTATTATACAGTTTTTTTATATGCTGCATTGATATGAAGCCGTATGAAGGATTGAGGCGTTCGACATTATTGCTGGGAAGCACGCTGACGGTGATGGCTGGTGCGATCATAGCACCTGCTTTGCCGGAGATCAGCCGTGCATTTGATCACCTGACGGATCCAGAATTGATGAGCAAACTGATCCTCACCCTGCCTGCCTTATTTATTGCATTGCTGGCGCCTGTTGCGGGATATTTTGTTGATTGGTCGGGCCGGAAAAAGGTGTTGCTGTTTTCCTTACTGCTTTATGCCGTGGCGGGTACGACGGGCGCATATCTTTCCAATATCTATTTCATCCTTGTGGGCCGTGCCCTTTTAGGCATATCGGTAGGTGCACTGATGACCAGTATCATAACCCTTATCGGGGATTATTTTGAAGGCCCTCAACGCAGTGCATTCATGGGCTACCAGGCTGCATTTGCTTCAACAGGTGGTCTGGTCTTTATCAGCACTGGTGGGCTCCTGGCCGACCTGCATTGGCGTTTGCCTTTTCTTATCTACTCGGTAGCTCTCGTCATCTTTATCATGGCGATATTTTCGGTCTATGAACCCAGGCGGGCTCAACCAGCGGGTGGCCACAGGCTGATCAGCCTCGATTTGCTCAGAAGAATACCTTCCCGGGCCTTTTGGGTTTATGGCATTGCCTTCTTTTCCTTTGCCGTTTTTTATATGATTCCGGTGCAGCTTCCATTTATGCTCAGCTCCCTTCCCGATGTCAGCAACACCCAGGTAGGCATAGCCATCGCATTTATGAACATTACCGCCATCATCATGGCCTTCAGCTACCCACTTGTCAAAAAGAGGCTGGATTTTCCTTATATCATGGCGCTGGTTTACATACTTGTAGCCTGTGGTTATGCCATTATCAGTTTCAGTGACTCGTACTGGATGATGGTGGCGGGGATCCTTACCGGAGGTTTGGGCTTTGGCATGCAAATGGCCAATATTAATCTCTGGCTGGTTAACCTGGCTCCTGCTGATATTAGAGGTACCCTTGTCGGCTATCTTAACACCTGCATCTTTTTTGGCATGTTCATGTCGCCTGTCTTGCTGCAGCCTTTGGTGGGAATGACGAATTTATATGCCAGTTTTTTCATGGTGGCGATATTGCTGGTATTGCTCGCAGCTATATTGTTAATCACAGGTAGGCTTGGCTATTGGCGGAGCAGGGATTAACACGACACCTATTCGTTATACATCAACCGGTAGGGTTACGAAGCGGAGCTGGAACACAAATAATGCCGAACAGGTGCTTACCAGTGATATCTTTGCGTGAAACTCTTTTGTGACCGTTACGTGGATTTATTTTGTTCCACATTTTGCCTGCCGCCCTTTTGCGAGGGCTTGATACTTGGATTGACAGTGGGCATAGGAGTATAGAATGACTCATAAAACATCTTGCTGCAATGAATCGCTTTTTGCGAAGGCTGGGGGCTTGCTCAACACACAGGTATGTGTGAGGTTTTGGGAAAGGCTCCAACGGTGTGCCGTCCTTTTTCAGGAAGGGTTTTTCAGGGTGGCAATGGTTTTGGCGGGGTCGTCGGATTTAAACACGGCACTGCCTGCCACCAGGATGTCGGCTCCTGCTTGTACCAACCGGGCTGCATTGCTGGTATCCACCCCGCCATCCACTTCGATCAACAGTTGTGGATTACTTTTTTCTCGCATCTCTTTAAGCCTGGCAATGCGTCCGTATGCGTTTGCAATGAAATGCTGGCCTCCAAATCCGGGGTTAACCGACATCAGCAGTACGAAATCCACATCTGGCAAGATGTCCTGCAAAAGATCCACAGGATTGTGCGGGTTGACTACCACGCCAGGCTTCATTCCCAGCTTTCTGATCTGCTGGATGGTCCGGTGGAGGTGTGGGCAGGTTTCATAGTGTACACTAAGCCAGTCGGCCCCGGCATCTTTGAAGTCCCGGAGGTACTGATCCGGCTCGCTGATCATCAGGTGCACGTCCAGCGGCTTTTCAGCCACCGTCTTGATCTGTTTGATGATGGAGAAACCAAATGAGATGTTGGGTACAAAATGACCGTCCATGACGTCTACATGAAACATGTCCGCCTGGCTCCGGTTGACCATATGTATGTCCTTTTCCAGCTGAAGGAAGTTGGCGGACAGGAGTGAGGGTGCTACGAGGTGTTGCATAATGGTCATTGTTGATGGCTTCGTCTGCAGCTGGTTCAGCCCAGGTATGTTTTCAGGATTTTACACTTCGAGGCATGCTTGAGGTGCTTCAGGGCCCTTTCCTTGATCTGCCGTGCCCTTTCCCTTGTGAGATTGAGCTTTTCACCAATCTCTTCAAGCGTATGCGGTTGCTTTCCGTTCAGACCGAAGTAAAGGATGATCACATCTTCTTCCCTTTTGGGAAGTGTTGCGATGGTACGTTCAATCTCTCTTTTCAGTGAGTCGTATAACAGGCTGTTTTCGGGTGTGTTGGCATCATCCTTATTCGACAGTACTTCATACATGTCAGATGAGTCTTCAGTTTCCAGGATGGGGGCGTCCATGCTGAGGTGTCTTCCGCTATGGCGAAGCGCCTCTTTTACTTCTTCAGCGGTAATGTTAAGCACATCGGCGATCTCATCCGGGTTTGGTTCACGCTCGTGCTTTTGCTCCAGTTCACCGTATACCCTGTTCACTTTGTTGATGAGACCGATTTTATTCAGGGGAAGCCTTACGATACGGGCCTGTTCGGCAAGTGCCTGCAGGATAGATTGCCTGATCCACCAGACAGCGTATGAGATGAATTTAAAACCCTTTGTCTCATCAAAGCGTTCAGCGGCTTTCAGCAAGCCCAGGTTGCCTTCATTGATCAGGTCCGGCAAACTGAGACCCTGGTTCTGGTATTGCTTGGATACCGAAACCACAAAACGGAGGTTGGCCTTGCAAAGCTTTTCAAGAGCCGCTTTGTCGCCCTTTTTTATTCGCTGCGCAAGGCGTACTTCTTCCTCTGCAGATATCAGCGGTACCTTTGCAATCTCCTGCAAATATTTGTCCAGTGATGCCGTATCACGATTGGTAACTTGCTTGACTATTTTAAGTTGTCTCATGGAAACAGCCTTTACAGGGAGTAATTTGAAGCCATGCTGATACGCAAAACCGGATAATCAGTAATTACCCCTATTGGGAAAAACAGGATGATTTCACTCCAATAGGGGCAAATATAATTAAAAAACCTTGCTGGTTTAATCAAATAATCTTACTGCGAAGGTTTTTTGTTGCGCGGAAGCAGTGCCTTCCTGGAAAGCTTAAGCTTGCCGGTCTTTTTATCTACATCCAGCAATTTTACCTCGATCTCATCGCCTACTTCAAAACCGCTGTCTTCAACTTTTTCCAGTCTGCGCCACTCAATTTCACTGATGTGCAGCAGGCCTTCCTTTCCGGGAAGAATCTCCACAAACATGCCAAAGGGGACAATGCTCTTGATCTTGCCCTGATATACCTGGCCGATCTCCGGGACGGCGATGATGCCTTTGATCCGGTCAACTACAAAATCAATGGATTTTTTGTCTTCTGATACGATGTCGACCACACCATAGTCACCTACTTCTTCGATCACGATGGTGGCTCCACTTTCTTTTTGAAGCTCTTGTATCACCTTGCCTCCTGGGCCGATGATTGCACCGATGAACTCTTTAGGTACGGTCAGCTTGATGATCCTGGGCACGTGGGGCTTGTATTCTGCCCTGGGTTCGCTGATCGACTTCTCCATTTCCTTTAGGATGTGGAGTCTGCCTTCGCGAGCCTGCGCCAGTGCTTTCTCCAGCACTTCGTATCGCAATCCGTCGATCTTGATATCCATCTGACAGGCGGTAATGCCATCTTTTGTTCCGGTGACCTTGAAATCCATGTCGCCAAGGTGATCTTCATCCCCAAGGATATCCGACAGGATGGCATACCTGTCACTTTCTGTGTCTGCGATCATGCCCATGGCTATACCCGATACCGGCTTGGAGATCTTAACACCGGCGTCCATCAGTGCCAGGGTGCCTGCACAAACTGTGGCCATTGAAGATGAGCCATTGGATTCCAGGATGTCGGAAACCACGCGGATCGTATAAGGATTATCGTTGCCGTTGGGAAGTACGTTCTTTAAGGCACGCATGGCAAGGTTACCATGTCCGATTTCCCGTCGGCTGGTGCCGCGCATCATCTTCACTTCCCCTGTACAATATGGTGGGAAGTTATAGTGCAGCAGGAACTTGCTTTTGCCCTCAATTACTGCGCCGTCGATGGTCTGTTCATCTAACTTGGTACCCAGTGTTACCGTGGTCAGTGACTGGGTTTCTCCACGTGTAAAAACAGCGGATCCGTGTGCGGCCGGAAGGTAGTCAACCTCGGACCAGATATCCCTGATTTCGTCCGGTTTACGACCATCAAGGCGTTTTTGGGTGTCGAGCACGAAGTCACGGATGGCTTTCTTTTGGATCTCGCCAAAGTATTCTTTGACCAGGTCGCCTTTTTCTTCCAGCATCTCTTCTTTCAGCCCTTCGGTATATTGCTCCAACACTGCATTGAAGCTTTCCTTGCGCTTATGTTTGTCGTTGATGCATTGTGCGGCTACGTCATAAAGTTTTTTATAGAGCGCCTTGTGCATGTCTTCTTTTAGCTCATCATCAGCTGGTTGTGGGGGATATTCGCGTTTGGTTTTTGATTTTTCCACCCCAGCCGCAAGATCAAGCTGTGCCTGGCACTGGGTTTTGATGGCTCCATGCGCCTCTTTGATGGCATCCAGCAGATCAGCTTCGGATACCTCTTTGGTCTCACCCTCTACCATGATGATGTTTTCAAGGGTGCCGGCCACGATCAGGTCGATGTCGGCCGACTCCTGTGCTGTCATTCCGGGATTGATCTCGAATTTGCCGTCAATGCGGGCAATCCTAACCTCAGATATGGGGCCGTTAAACGGAATATCGGATATGGTGAGTGCGGTGGATGCTGCCAGGCCGGCCAATGCATCCGGTAAAGTATCTTTTCCAGATGAAATCAGGGAGATCAGCACCTGTGTTTCTGCCTGGTAATCGTCGGGGAACATTGGGCGAAGCGCCCTGTCAACCATACGTGAAATCAATATTTCATGTTCTGACGGCCTGGCTTCCCGTTTGAAAAAACCACCCGGGAAGCGGCCTGCCGCCGCATACTTTTCCTGGTAATCCACCGATAATGGAAGGAATGACTGGCCTTCTTTCACTTCTGATTTGGCCACCACGGTAGCCAGCAACATGGTGTCGCCCATGCGAACAACAACGGCACCATCGGCCTGCTTAGCCAACTTACCTGTTTCCAGGGTGATCTCTCTGCCTTCACCCAAATCGATTGTCTTCTGAATTCCTTTTTGTTTACTCATCTTCAGTTTCTCGTCTCTTATTAATATTTAGGTCAATTAGATGTTTAGATAAAAAAACAGGCAATTAACGAGTAATTGCCTGCTTATCACCAAATAATTTTACTTTCTCAGGTTGAGCTTCTTAATGATTGCCCGGTAGCGTTCAATGTCATTATTCTTCAGATAGTTCAGCAACTTCCTTCTTTTTCCTACCAGCAACACCAATGAACGCCTGGTGCCCAGATCTTTCTTGTTCGTTTTCAGATGGTCGGTAAGGTGCTTGATCCGATGAGTGAACAAAGCGATCTGGCTTTCCGGGGAACCGGTATCGGTTTCTTTACCGCCATATTCTTTGAAGATATTCTTCTTAATTTCCGGACTTAAATACATGTTTTTGAAGCGTTTGTTTCTTTAATTCTCGTTTCTTCTTTTACAGATTTGCAAAAGTACGAAGTTTTTTGAGATAAGCCAAAAAACCTAAGCAAATATTTTGCTTTTTCTTGCTGGCAGGTAGCCATATGCACTTGGCCGTCATGGCACATGATATGGGCTCAGCTCAGGATATCATTCACATAATTGCACCAGGCAAAAAGAACTCATGAATGGGTTTCTTTTCTTGAGATAAGAAACAACAGACAGACCCGCCCCTGATTGGATCAAGCAGCATTTACATGCCGCTATAAACAAGATCAAGTCTCATGCAGGCTATGGGCAATTTTGTTATGCCCCTAATGGGAAAGAAAGGTTGGTGACATGCGGATCATGACAAAGGCCCAGTGAGCCCATTCGTCGCTGTCACCTCCCCGGATGTACTCCATGCTTTCGCTGCCGAATAGCATGGAGTATCCCAACACGATCTGGGTAAATGGATTAAACCGGTAAACCATGTGCAAGTCGACCTCTGCACCCAGATAGCTATTAATGGCTTCTCCCGTTAGCGGGTTTGGGAAATTGTTTTGCAGGAAAAACAGGTGCAGGTCGGCTGACACGGTGGTGGTCTCGGAAAGGTGATAGCTGTTTTTTATGTAGGGGTTGATTAATCCGGCATTTTGCGTGTCGTCAGGGAAGTTGATGAAGTAGTTCATGTGTCCTTGCCTTGCATAACCCAAACCATACAGGTCGCTGAATGCGGTAAAGGTGTCGCCGGGGTCTGTCTGGTCCATTCCGGAAAACAACTCTACCCCCAGTGTGTTTTGCATATTTTCTGTCAGGCTGGTGGCTGCTTCCAACATCACATAAAAAGCACTGATGTTCATGCCCCAGGCCGTTTTGCCATGCTGGTAGGCAGGGTAGAGTCGCACTTCCAGGTTGTTGGCAGCATCCCATACCTGGTAAGAGGCCCAGGTGTAGCGCATGTTAAAATCGTTCTGGTCATCCGGATTTTCGTAGCCATCGGCAATCAGGTGAAATGATGACTGCAGACCTTCTGTCAGCTGCGTGTTATACCATATGTAATTTAGTGTCTTATAATTGTTTAATCCGTAATGGGTTTCAAAAAGCCTGTTCTGGCTTTGGCTGAAGCTGGTTCCGAAATGCAGCTGGCTGCCATTATCCCAAGTGTACTGAAAAGTCAACGCATCGTGTGAGCGTCCGGTCAGTGCCCAGTCGTTGAAGGACAATAGGCGCTGAGTATCATATTTAAGCTCCTGTCTGCCCACGATGATATCCAGGTTTTCCATAGGATGTAATCCCAACCATGCCTCATACACGCTGAAGGTCGGCCTGTTATCCATAGTCAGGTTTTGCCCCCAGAGGCGCGTATCCTGTACGGTGATTCTTGTGCTGATGCGGTGCTCAGGTGCATAGGATAAAGATAACCTCGTGCGTTGATTGATCTGTGCTGCAGGGCTGCTATCTTCTGTTGGCATCATACGGAAGCCGTCACGATATTCCGCCCGTGGCCTGATTTGCCCTTCAAGTGTCACTTGTGCCCATGCTGCGCCGCTGAAGGCGATCATGATGATCAATGTAAGTAGTTGCTTCATCTGTTTATAGTTTTTCAAATTGTTGGTTATCTGATGTTTGTGTTTTTAGCAGGACTGCTGTTTGCTATTGGCTCTTGGCTTTTAGCTTTTGGCTTTCTTGCCAACAGCCAACAGCCAATAGCCAAAAGCCTTCTTAGTCTGAAAGCCCACATGACAATAATCATCCCACTTTGCGTCAAAATCCTGCAATGGACGATTGACTTCGCTAAGGTCATCTTGCAATAATCTTCGTCGTGTATATCAATCACACTGGCATGGCTTAGTTTATGTCAAAAATACGCATGAGATGCTTTGGCCCGAAGATAAATGCATTTGGTGACCTGTTTTTGCTTCAGGTGATGCAAAGGCTTACAGATATCTTTTTTATCTTTGGCCTGTTTTACGCACGCTGCCTGGCATTTTATGAAAAAGTGGAAACAAAAAGCAATTGTTCAAAAAGCCATCTCCTACCTGCCTTATCCCAGGCACATCAACTTCATTTTTCAAAAATTTGTGACCAGGGGCGTACAACTCACAGATCATTATTTTGTTGATCGGTTGCAACATGCACGCAATCATATTGCTGCTTATCAGCATGTTGCTGACTCCCGCGTACCCGAAAGCACCCTTGAACTCGGTACCGGATGGTACCCTATCGTACCCGTCACACTTTTCCTACTGGGTGCCGAAAACATCTATTCTGTAGACATCTCCACTTTAACTTCCCGGAAAAGGCTATTGTTTACGCTGCAGCGCTTTGTCCTGGCTGAGGAAAACAATACACTCAAGGACTATGTTTCCTACAGACCTGAGCGGATGGCGGTCATTCATGAGTTACTCCGCAATCCGGACCACATGTCGTTAGCGCACATGCTTGCGCGCCTGCATATCTGCTGCCTCCTGGAAGATGCCCGTTCCATCTCGCTCGGGGATGGGTCTATCGACCTCATACATTCAAACAATACCTTTGAACATATCAATCCGGAAGTTTTACGCAGCATTTTAGCGGAATTCAAGCGCATCGTCAGGAAGCCTGGTGGTGTGATGTCTCACTTCATAGACATGACTGATCATTTTGCGCATATTGACCCTTCCATCAGCGTGTACCACTTTCTGAGGTTTACCAAAAGGCAATGGCGCTGGATAGATAATGGGATACAGCCACAAAATCGTTTGCGTGCAGATGATTATCTGCAGATTTATGCAGATTTGGCTATCCCGGTCACCGGTGAAGATTGCCGCCCCGGTGATATGGAAACGCTCCGCAATATTCCTTTGGCTGCGGAGTTTCGTGAAAAACCCCTGGAAGTGCTTGCAAAGACCCATTGCCATTACCATTCCGAATTCTAATGTTTCCCGGTGTTGCCTTTAGTGAAAAAAGACGCCATTGCTGACAATAGCGCCTTTCATCATTCGAAATGGCACCCCCTTCAGGGATGCCGGGTTGTTACATAGGTTGGTTGATTGATTAGTCGATCAACGAAGAGATCATGGTTTCGCTTTCTTGCGATGCAACGCCCATCACTTCAGCAATGACGCCACCCATCATGTTGCCCATCATGGCCGTATTCATCCAGGATACATAGGTCTTGCCGTCTGACTTTTCATAGATGGATACGCGACAGGGCATCATCGAGGATACGATTCGCTCATCATCCAATTCCAGGATTTTACTGGCATGTTCAGGGTGGCATAGTTCGAAAACTTTTGCATTCAACACTTCATAGCCATAATAGTCCATTGTTTCTTTCATGTCGTGAATGGTGGGAATGGACCATCCCATGTCTTCAGCGGTTTGGGTGAACACTTCCACGGAAGTGTTAAAATCGTAATTGCTTTCCGCTTCTTTCAACATCATGCCGGGAGCTGCCCTGTATGCGGTTAATCCCATCAGTAAAACGCCAAGTAACAATCCGACGATTCCAAATACATATTCTTTTTTCATTTTTCTTCTGTTTAATTGGTTGACAATATATGTTTATTGCCCTGTCACTTGCCAAACATATGCCAAAAATTGCATAAGGTTGAAATATAGGGAATAAGAGATTAGCTCTTGCCCAGCTGATATAAATAGATCACATAAAGTTAACATATTTTGGTTAGCATCGCTAACTTAATTGCTAAATATGTTAACACGATGTTAACAGTGGTAAGATTAAACAAGGCTGCGTAAAATAAAGGGTTGCGCTGCTGTTCATCAGATAAGCCATGTGGCCGATCAGGCTTTCATGGTATTTTAAAAAACGGGAACATCGAACCTATTGCTTTACATCCTGTAAACACCGCTTACCGGTTCTCCATATGCTTTGTTTAACGAGGTGGCGATGGCCATGGCGATCACGTGACGGGTTTGCATGGGTTCGATGACTCCGTCGTCCCAAAGCCGGGAAGAGCTGTAGTATGATGATCCCTCTATTTCGTATTTTTTCAGAATTTCAGCTTTCATCAATTCTATTTCTTTGGGATCGGCTTCTTTGCCAGCGGCTTTGAGTTGATCGGTCTTGACCTGTGCAAGCACATTGGCGGCCTGTTGTCCGCCCATGACGGATATCCTCGATCCCGGCCACATAAAGAGGAAGTGGGGGTCGAAGGCCCTACCTGCCATGGCGTAGTTCCCGGCACCATAGGATCCACCGGTGATGATGCTTATTTTGGGCACGGAAGCGTTGGCTACTGCATGTACGAGCTTAGCCCCGTCGCGGGCAAGTCCGGCATTTTCATATGCTTTACCCACCATGAACCCGGTGATGTTCTGCAGGAAAATGATCGGAATTTTTCGGAACGTACAAAGTTGGATGAAGTGTGTGCCTTTGAGTGAAGATTCGGCGAACAGGACACCATTGTTGGCGATGATGCCCACGGGGTAGCCCATGATACGGGCGAACCCGGTTACCAGTGTGGTGGCATACCTGGCTTTGAATTCGTGGAACCGGCTGTCGTCTATAAGCCTTGCAATGATCTCATAGGGATCGGTTTGTTTTTTCGGATCCGACTGGAGGATGCCCGGCAACTCATCTGGTGCATATCTGGGCTCAACGGGTTTTTGTTTTTCAAGGTTTTGCTGTGGCCCGCGTTGCAGGGTTTCAAATATGCTTCTGCAGATGGAAATGGCGTGCTGATCATTCTCGGCAAAGTGGTCCGCCACGCCGGATTGCGTGGTATGGACTTCTGCCCCGCCAAGTTCTTCCGGTGTGACTTCTTCACCTGTGGCTGCCTTGACAAGTGGGGGCCCACCAATGAAAATGGTGCCCTGGTTCTTCACGATGATGGTTTCGTCACTCATGGCGGGAATGTAAGCCCCACCTGCGGTACACGATCCCATCACAAGGGATATTTGCGGGCAGCCCTGGGCGGATAAGCGGGCCTGGTTAAAAAAGATCCGGCCAAAATCATCACGGTCGGGGAACACTTCGGCCTGGTTAGGCAGGAATACGCCGCCGGAATCCACCATATAGATACAGGGCAGGTTGTTTTGCATGGCGATTTCCTGCGCCCTGATATGTTTCCTGATCGTCTCTTTGACGTAGGTGCCGCCTTTTACAGTGGCATCATTGGCAATGATAACGGCTTCACGCCCGTGGATCACCCCAATCCCGGTCACGATGCCTGCACCCGGAAAACTGTTGTCATATTGGCCATATGCTGCCAGGGTGGAAAGCTCCAGGAAGGGAGTGCCCGGATCGATCAGCAGATCGATGCGTTCGCGTGCCAGCAGCTTACCCCGGCTTCGGTGCTTTTCCCTTGTGTGTTCAGGCCCACCCTGCATCACCTCATGCATCACCTTGCGGTGACGGTCCAGCAGCTCATGGTAATGCTTCATGTTATCCTGAAACTCTTTGTCGTTGGTGTTTATGTTTGATGAAAGCGTGTACATAGTATCCTGGGGTTTTTATGTCAAAAAGTCGAAATGTCGAAAGGTTGGGGTATGCCGAGCTTTAAGGGTTTTTGGTAGCTCCCTGGAGGCTGTTGATTTGCCCGCCAGCGCACCGTTATCATTGCAAAAATACGGTTTAATTGGTAATCGTTTTAGGCTGGCTAAAGTAGCGTTTACATGACACTAAAGGCGTCCCATCTTTTTCCATAATCTATGTGCATGTTTTTGCGCTTGTTTCAGCACAGCGGGTGCATCGACAGTTTGCACCTCCCTGTCTTTAACCAGGATTCGGCCTTTGCTGATCACGTCGCGGATATGGGAGGCATCCAGTCCGAAAATGAAATGGCTTGTGAAGTTCTCTTTGGTAACTTCGGTAGGGCTATCATATTCAAGCACCACCAGGTTGTTGTCACCATCGCCACGGAAATCATTGGACTGCAGGTATCTGTGCACATTTCTGAACCGCCGGTAAGCGCTGTCGAAATGAATAGTGTCGTGGAGTTGTCCCGCAAAAAACGCAGCTTTTGCGCTTCTCATCATGTCAGAATGCATGCCGTCGGTGCCAAGCATGATATTGTCGCCCAACCCTTTGCCTGAAAATATGCCTACTTTGTTTTTTAGGTTGCTTTCCATGTTTTGGGCAATCCAGCAGGGCTTATTGCTGATTATCTTGCGCTCACGAGCATCCAGGTGCAAGCCGTGCACGAGAATGGTCTTTGGGGAGTCCAGGACGCCGGCTTCATTCAAACGCTGTGTAACTTGTTGGTAATAAGTTTGCAGGCAGTGCTCCTGATCGTACTTGTCTTCTGCCAGGTGCATATGTATACCGGTTTGATATTTTCGCATGAGCTCCACGGCTTTTGCCAGCGTGTCGGGTTCAACCGTAAAAGATGCATGCAGACCGACCAGGCCTTGGTTTTGCTGTAGATGCCTTTCGTTCTCTTCCAGACCTTTGATGGCTTTTTCCTTTCCGCCGCGATCGGTGACTTCGTAGCACAGCAAGTGACTTACACCCACTTCATCAAATGCCCCAGCGATGATTTCCAGGGATCCCTCAATGCAAATGGGAGAGGCATGGTGGTCGATTACAAAGGTGGTGCCTGCCTTGGCAGCAGCGATGGCAGTGGCTAGCGCACTGTAGCGGATGCTGTCTTCATCAAGGTTTTGATCCAATGTCCACCAGATGTACTTTAATATCTCCCTGAAGTCTGCGGGAGCCTTAGGCGGTGGGGGCATGCCCCTGGCCAGGGCCGAATACACGTGGTGGTGACCGGAAGCAAAAGATCTGGTCACAAGCTTTCCCGAGCAGTCTATTACCTGAAGCGGTTTTGCTTTCGCCGCCTCCTTTTCATCCTTCAACCAGCGGATACTGCCCTTTGATCCTTCCTCCACAAGAAGGTCTCCAGTTCTGAAATTGAGCGTTTCCCATTCAATGAATGTGGTGTTTTTTAGTAAAATGCCCATAGAACAATTTTGTTTTCAAGTGTATGTATTTTTTCCCTCGCTAAGAACGCAAAGTAAAAGATACGCAAAAAATCGCAAGGAAAAATCATGCAGTTATACCAGGCAAATAAGACTGGCAAGTTTCTCGCAGAGGATTTCAAAAGTCTTCGCAGACGATCGCACTATCTTCTTACTTTTTTCTGTTTACTTCATACTGCCTACTTCTTACTTCCTGCTTCTTACTGCCAGTGCCAAGACCATTTCCGCAGCCCAAGTGCTGCAGCTACGGTACTTACTTACTGCATATTCCAAAGTCAAACATTAACCCCGTTTCAACGGCAGGCATGTTTTCATATCTCCATCATATGTCGAATACGCATTGGCCACGGCGGCGGCTGTAGGTACCATGCCGATCTCCCCAATGCCCTTGGCGCCATATGGTCCATGCGGGTCTTTAGCTTCCACGCCAATGACTTTTACCGGTGGCATCTCTTTGGCACGGAGGATTCCCAGGTCTTTGTATTTGAAACTCAAAGGTACCCCTTTCTTCATTTTCAGGTCTTCCTGCAGGGCATAACCCAGGCCCATATGCACGGAACCCTCGATCTGTCCTTCAAAAAGGGTGGGGTTCATGATCTTTCCGGCATCATGGGCAGCAATTACCTTGCTAACATTCCCAGCTTCATCAAGAATGGCCACCTGGGCGGCATAACCGTATGCAAAATGAATTTTGGGATCTCTTGCCTTGTCCCCGGGTTTGTTTGTCCAGTCGCAGACGTATTGACCACGGTATATCTTTCCTTTCAGCTTTTCAGGAATGCTGTTCCTGTTTTTTTCGAAAGGCAGGTCTTTCCGGATCCTGTCTGCCACATCGAGAATGGCGTTACCAAGAAGGGCCGTGCCCCTGGAGGACGTGGTCATCCCGGTCGGGACGTCATACCGGGTGTCTGCCTGTACCTCAATGATAGCAGGGCTGATCCCGGTTTCCTGGTGCAGGGTTTGGATGGCCATGGTGTGTATCCCTTGTCCCATTTCTGTCCAACCATGATGGATGATCACTTTTTCCGGGCGGCAAAATTCGATTTTGACACCACTTTCGTCGGTCATGGCATTGCCTACTCCCGAATTTTTTATGGCACAGGCGATACCGGCGTATCTGGCTTTCTGGAAGTCATCTTTTACCGCCAGCAGGCATTCGCGCAAGCCCACGCCTTCCAGTTTTTGCCCTGTGGCCGTCCTGGCACCATCGTGCAGGGCATTGTCATATCTTATCTGCCAGCGGTCGAAACCGCCTTTTTTGCAGAGGTCATCGATGCAAGCTTCAATGGCAAAAACCACCTGCGGCACCCCAAAGCCCCGCATGGCACCGGTTGGGATGTTGTTGGTATATACGGTATCTGAGGTGATTTCCACATTGGGAACCACATACGCCCCGGTGGCATGCCCGACAACCCTTTCCATCACCTTGGTTCCCACAGATGCATATGCCCCGGTGTCTCCTGTCGCACGCAGCTTCAGCGCAGTAAGCCTCCCTTGCTGATCGCAGGCCAGTTTCATGTCCATCTTGACTGCATGGCGTTTGGGATGCATGCGAATGGACTCTTCCCTGGTCAGGTGTACCTTAACGGGTTTTTTAAGCAAATAGGCAAACAGGCTGGCATGTCCCTGGACACTGAGATCCTCTTTTCCTCCAAAACCTCCGCCATTGGACACCTGCGTCACCCTGACATCTTTTTCATCCAGGTCGAGGATGGCGGCCACCTGCTTGCGGTCTACGTATACTCCCTGGCCCTGGCTGTAAAGGTGCACTCCCTCTCCTTCGGGTAGCGCTGCTGCACATTCCGTTTCCATGAATGCGTGTTCGATGAAAGGGGTGGAGAAGCGGGCTTCAGATACAAAGGCGGCATCACGAAACGCTGCTTTCATGTCACCTGAGGCAATCCTGGCCGATTCCAGAAGGTTGGGCTTGCCTGGATGAACTTCCGGGGCATCAGGTTGAAGGGCTTCTTCGGGATCACATACAGGCTCCAGCACTTTGTATTCTACCTGAATTGCAGCGGCGGCCTTCCTGGCCTGCTCCTCCGATTCGGCTACCACCCCTGCGACCACGTCACTAATGCAGCGTGTTGTTTCACCCGTCTTGATCATCAGTGGCCAGTCGTCGAATATCAGGCCGTTATATCGCTTGCCCGGGATGTCATCGGCGGTAAAAATGCGGATCACGCCTTCCATGGCGGATGCAGGGCGGGTGTCGACCGATAGCACTTTGGCCTTGGGGTGATCGCTAAAACGCAGGGCGCCATATGCCATCCCATCGAAAAAGAGATCATCCACAAAAGGACGTTCGCCCAGGGCGGTTTCCACTGCCTGGTATTTCGGCCAGCGTTGACCCACGGCTGCGTCAGATACACTCGCTGTTTTTTGGTCCTTGTGATCAAGAGCCCGCTCAATGGCCTCAATGATCTTGATGTAGCCGGTGCAACGACAGATGTTCGGATTGATGGCTTTTACGATCTCTTCCCTGGTGGGGCGTCGCTTTAGTTCGAAGAGTTTTCTGCTGCGCATAATGAAGCCCGGTGTGCAGAAACCACATTGCACAGCACCGTGTTTGGCAAACATGTGTCCGATCATGGTGCGGAAATCTTGCGGCAGTCCTTCGGTGGTCACGATTTTAGCTCCATTCAGGCTTTTAAACCGGGTGCGGCACGCCAGTTTTGGCCTCCCGTCTACTTCAATGGTGCAGGCCCCGCAACTGCCCTCGCCCGAACAGCCGTCCTTGGGCGAAGTGATGTGCAGCTCGTTCCGCAACCAGGGCAGGAGCAAGGCTTCCGCATTGCCATCGTAATGATGTTTTGTGCCGTTGACTGTAAAGGTTATCATAGAATTGGTTTAAATTTTGTAGGGACAGGGCTTAACCTGTCCACTGGTTTGACCTATCCACTGGCTTTAGGTTTTAACATCTTCTTCTTACTTCTTACTTTTTACTGCCTACTGCCTACTTCTTACTATTTGCTACTTACTTCCTACTTCTTACTCTCTCTTCCACCGCCTGCAACGTTGGCTCCACATCCTCCGGCACTTCCAACGCCCCCCTGAGGGCTTTCAAATCTTTCAGCCCACTTCCGGTAGACATCACCACATTGTTGGACCCGGTGGGGAGTTTGTCATCCCTTTCATATCTGAGTAATCCTGCAAAGGCAGCAGCTGCTGCTGGTTCTGCAAAGATGCCCGTGCTGCGCGCCATTACTGCGGCAGCCTCCATGATCTCCTCATCGCTTACACTGAGCCATTCTCCACCATATGTCTGAAGAAACTTTTTGGCCATGTTGAAATTGCGTGGTACATCCACGGAGATGGAGTCGGCCATCGTGCTACTTGCTTTGGCCTCAAAAGTATCTGAATCCATGTTTCGCACCAGGTTATCGCTTTTTTCCGCCTGGACGGCCACAATGACCGGCACCTTTTCCATGAAGCCGAGTTTTACCAGGTCTTCAAATCCCTTATAGATGCCGGAGATGATTACACCATCGCCCACGGAGACAAAGATCCTGTCCATCTCCTTGCCCTGCATCTGGTCAAAAAGCTCAAAAGCGGCGGTTTTTTTCCCTTCAATGGTCAGCGGGTTGTACCCGGTGTTCCTGTTATACCATCCATATTTTTCAGAAAGGGCTATACTGAGGTCAAAGGCCTGGTCGTATGTGCCTTTTACCGGCAGTATCTGCGCGCCGTACATCATGATCTGGCTCACTTTGGCCTCGGGTGCCGTATGAGGCACCAACACCACTGCCTTTTGCCCTTGCGACGCGCAAACCCCTGCGATGGATGAGCCTGCATTGCCCGTGGAAGCTGCCACGATGGTATCGATCCCGTTTTCTTTAGCATAGGCCGATACCAGTGCAGATGCCCTGTCTTTGTAGGAGAAAGTGGGGTTTTGGCTGTCGTCTTTGATATATAAACTATAAGGAAGCGATTGATCATCTATTTCAGAAAACCGGTATAGGGGTGTGTTTCCGATACGAAGCGCCGGGAAGCTATCAGCTGATTGGACAGGTAACAGGTCTAAGTAGCCATTTTTTTTAAGATTTGAGAAGCCGGACACGCGCTTTTTGATGTCGTCATAGTGGTAATGGGTCTTCAGCACCCCTGAGGGAGGCTTGTTGATGCTGTTGTTGCTGCTGCAATCCGGACACAAGTATAATAACTCCCCTGATACATCATATTGTTGGTTGCAATCAACACAAGAGAAAAAAAACGCATTTGGCTTTGCCATATCAACTCTTGTTCTTTGGATGTTTTGCCAATTTATGAAAATTTGGGCAAACCGTTTGAGTTTTTCAGATTCTTGATTAATTGCAGGAAGTATTTTGAGCGATTATTTTGAACAGCTAGTTCTTTTTTGTATTATTGTATATGAGATGGGCTTGTCCATCGTGTCCTTAAAGTGTAATTGTTAATGTTCTGATCTGGATAATTTATAGCCAAGGTGTTTGATGAGCTTTCCTTTATCCATATAAATTTTTTTCTCATGAACTCCGACTTTCTGATTTACAATATTTTTACGCACCCTTTCAATTCAAAGTTAAATACATTATAAAAATCTCTAAACAGCTATTCTCTAGTAGCTTGTGAATGTTTTACACAACGTACAGAAATGCCTAATGAGTCCCATCCCTCAACAATTTCTGTAGATTGTGAATCATAATAAGTTGTCACGTCAGAGTCAGATGGTGCAAAACGAAATATTATGGCTTCCGACGTCCAGAAGCTGACTGAAGATTCTATGTCAGAAAATCCTCCATAATAAGAGTGGGAGCCTGCAAGCTGCGTTCTAATACTATTTAAAAAGTTCCATTTCGATTCTGAAGGTTCTTCAAGCGTCGAAAACTCATTGTTATGCTTTATGAATCGCGACATATCTTCTTTGGTTGGTAAATGCCAGCCGGGAGGGCAAGCATATCTTGCAACATAGAAATTATATAAATGTCCGTATTTTTCACAGTTTTTTGGATTGTTTTCATAACAGGCAACACCATTCTGCAAATTTGAACCACCCCAGGCATCATCAGTAAATGTATTGCTAGTGCCTGTTGTATAATTTAAATTCTCCGCCATCCACAATTGGTTGCCGATCTTAACCCATTTATATGTCTGATTATCACGCAGATCTTTGAAATAACCCGTTTGTTGGTTTTTGATGTTGGTGGTTGATTCAAGTGTAAGGTCATGAGATCGCCCCGAACCAATTCTTATAACCGGGTAATGGTCATTTTTGCTTTGGATTAGTTCTATCTCAGGTTGCCCACCGGTGACTTGGGAACCGAAATAGCTTCCAACAACCTGGTTAACAACATCATCAAAAACAACGATTTGCCCCCTTCCCCTGGTGTTGGGGCAGCCAACAAGCCAAACCATATAAAGGTCAATCTGTTTGTTTTGGATGATAATCCTATAATATGGGCCGTCGCCAGCCCATAAGTTATCCCCTGCCAGGCATGGATTGTTGCTGTAATCGCTTTTTAGGATGTGTCGAAAGGTTAAAGGAAGGGATTTAAAACTTAATTGTTCCAACGGGTCATCATACTCTTCCGTGATTTCATTGTCCACGGAAAACATCTGCGTGTGTATACAGTTCATGATACGGTTTATCCGTTTTAGTGTGATATTCTCGTATACATTTTCATATTCTGCAGTAAACTTAATCCGAAACGCTCTTCTGTCCCGATCCAAAAAATCCCATGCATGCATATAGGGGTTGTCGGTCATTGTTTTCATACCCCTAAAATACAGCAATGAAGCGTAATCCATAACCTCCTCGTCTTCTAATTTGTAATGCCTTTCACCAAGGTTACTCATGTTCATATAAATTGTTGCCGCACAAGTTAACTGTCTGAAGTTTTCACGCCACTCAGTGATCAAGTGATACGTTTGCATGGCAAACAACCCCGCCTTTATCCAACCTGAAATGGGATTGTAGTTAATTAAAATACTAATGTCTGTTGCTATGTTGGCCAATGAAATAGCTCCTGACACAAGCTTATCCTGGTTATCCATGATGCTAAAAAACAATCGTTCCCAATAGGATTCCGGCAATGCCTCCAATTCGGAAATTACTTCTCGTAGGGCGTCATTATAGGCTGGGTCACTCATAATATTGAGCGACTTCAGATGGTGTAAGCGGATAAGTCCCATGTCAATCTGGGCTGCGTTGATCATGGCGGCTGAAGAAGCAAGGTATGCCGCGTCATTCCAGACGCTGACGGAGTTGGTGATGATGGAAAAATAAGTAAGTGCTGTCGAAAGGTTATTCAATGAAGCCCCGTCAAGCTTCCTGCCCAGTGTTTTCATTTTGTTTAGTGCCCTTGTGTATCCATCAACAGATTTAACATAACGTAAATCCATTTGTGCTATTTGATTGGATAGTGAAATCGAAAAGTCGGTTGTGGAAAATACCACATTTGCCAAGAATCCAAGGGTTTCATCATCTAATAATTCTTTTGGAGAAATTAGTGGCAGATAAAAATTAGTCAGGCTTGATGCATCAAAATCTGGTTGCAATGCGATGGCACGCAAAACACTGCTGTATGAGTCTTTTCTGTTCTCATAGTTACGAAGCTGCTCTATGCCCGTACGATTATATTTAATGATGCCACTTTGTACCCCATGATAAGTAAAAACAGGTATATGGCCATAATCAGGATCTTGCAAGCTGATTTGAGAAACACGCTCATTAATGTAACCGATAGGCATGAAATCGTCTTTATAATCTAAGCCGGCATATTGATCATGGCCTATGCTTCTGCGCTCACAATGATCTTCTGTGTATACAGAGTGGTCCGGGTTCGCTTCACCCTTTTGGGCTCTTCGTATGCAGCGCACAAGGTTTTGATTGAACTTGGATTGCATAACAAGTTGTCCAAACTCAGGATTTAAGGCATGGGCATCGCCACCCCATCTGTCTTCGGTGCTTGTCCAGTAAAAGGCGTTTGCGAGGTTCCCGATTTTGTGCCGTTTTTGATACATGGCTTTAAACTCTGAGGCAGAAGGCAAGTACCAATCCGTGTAGCCATATGCATCCAAGTTGGCACAAATGTTGGCAGCGTAACTGCCGTGGTTCCAATTTTCAAGAGCAATGATGATAATTTGTGTGTTCTCCTGGCCATTATTTTGCTCTGGGGATCCGGCAGGTCTGTGCGTTGGTCCCCAGGGAAGCTTTGTGTTATGGTCGGCGGGAAAAACCTGCAGGATATGCCCCCCAAAGGATATTTCAGGGAAGGTTTGACCGATGGCCGTTTGAAGCATTGGATTTAGAAATGCGGTACTGAGAAAAATTGCCAGGACAAGGGGTTTACAATACGTCTCCATAAGTAATTTGTTTAACAGTAGTCTCCGACTATAATTCTACGGATGAAAAAATAGGGGCTACTCCCACAAAGGTTTAGCTTCGCCGATTTTGAATTCACCCCCATGTTGTATGTTTATAATTACCACAAAACAAACATCAACATGGATAAAAATAGTGAAATAAAATTTGTCGGACAGCCAGACCTTTGGCTTAACGTTCAAAGAGGTCTTATTGATCGATTCGAACACCATCCGTTTGTTTAGTTTAACTTAAAAACCCAAGTCCTTTGGGCGTGGTGATTTTCTGGCGTGGCTTTGCCCGCAGGCCTGTGTGGCAGAAAAAATTCGTGGTGCGAAGCAAAAATCGGAGGTAAAGGCCAACTCCTTTGGGTGTGGATAGTCCGATTTTAGCGAATTTTTTACTGATATACTCAAAGGGGTTGGCCGCAACCCCAAGGGAGATGGAAAGAAAAAAGGTGGCCTGAAGGTACATATGCTCATCGATGCAGTGCAATCGGTTGGACGGTTTATCAAGATCACGGCAGCCAAGGTGCACGACAAGAACTTTCTAAAAAGCCTGGAGCTGATCTCGCATAG
>PWNO01000012.1 GCA_003557765.1 Bacteroidales bacterium | reverse complement strand
TTTTATTTTTGCGCTTTTTGCGTGGGATAAATAAATCCACACAGCGACTCTAAAGCCCCAAAACAATGGCATATTTAAAAAAATGGTAATCAATCGCACGGGCCTGAACCCAAACGGTTGACTACCAGACATATGTTGGGGTAAAACTTGTGGAGAATACCGGGCTCGAACCGGTGACCTTTTGGCTGCCAGCCAAACGCTCTAGCCAACTGAGCTAATTCCCCGTATTTTGGTTTGCAAAATTAATATCTTTTCTTATTTTGGCCAAAATTTATTTTAACCCCCAGTGCCGCCAGTATCACTTCAATGCTGCTTAAAATTCAACCACCACCTTTTAAGAAGGTGGATTGTTAACCTAGAAGGCAAAGCCTTCTTTGTCGCGCAAGCCGCTCCAACCAGCCGCTTATGCAGTAAATGAGCAAATAATTTTAAATGCAAAGCAAAAAGAACATTACCACCATCAAAGAAGGTGGTTTATCAAGTTCAAATAAAGCGTTAAAAAAAAACAGATGAAGCGTTTGTTCACCGCCATCCACATCCCACCAACCGACCCCGTCACTGCTGCCATGGATCACTTCCGCAGTGAATTGGAGGGAGAAAGGATCAACTGGGTATCGCCCGGAAACATGCACCTCACGTTGAAATTTTTCGGCGACACGCCCATGCGCGATGAGCCGCCCATAAAAAAGGCCCTGGAAGCCGCAGGAAAGGAATCGGAGCCCTTTACCATCCGCATCAAAGGATGTGGCACCTTTGGCAACCCCCGCATGCCCCGGGTCATCTGGCTGGGCATCCAGGAGGCCGACGGACTCATCCGCCTGTACGATACGGTCAATAATCACCTCAGGCCGTTGGGATACAAGCCCGACAAGAAGGTTTTTGTGCCACACCTTACCATCGCCCGTGTCAAACACCTCACAAATCACGCCGGAATGGAGGAGTTGCTTGCAGAATATGCAGAAGAAGACTTCGGGGAGGTTGCCGTGAATCACTTTACGTTATACCAAAGCATATTGAAGCCCACGGGGCCGGTATATCACCCGGAATTAAATGTGCTAATGTGATAATGTGCCAATGTGCTAATGAAAGGGCCCGTTGGGCAGTGTTCAGTGGGTTTTTTTAGAAGGGGTTTCTCCGCATCGCGTTCCCGCAAACCGTCATCCGGCGCTTACAACGAAGAAACCTTTGCAATACAACCCCCGATCATGGCACGCGTCAATACCAACCATCAGCTGCAAACAAAGGGAAAATCTCACCTTATATCCGAAACCCTTCATTAGCACATTGTCACATCAGCACATTATTCACCCATTTTTTCCTAAAACTTTCCACCACCTTCGGCAGCGCCCTCCTCGGCCCCCAGGCTTTGGAAAGAAACAGTCCGGCAAACAGGTTTTTGATGCCTGGTGCGGCTTTATCAAGCCGGGATGCCTTGCTCATCGTCATCTTATAGGCTTTGATGCCCCAGCGTTCGGTGCGCGGTGGAAAGGCGTTGCGCACGGCCAGGCGGCGGTTCTGCAACAGCTGTTGGTGGAGGTCGATGCCGGCCGGGCATACATCTGTACATTTTCCACAGAGGCTGGAGGCATAGCTCAGATGGATATATTCCTTCAGCTGGCCGCTGAGGTGCGGACTGATGACAGAGCCGATGGGGCCGCTGTATACTGTGCCATAGCTGTGTCCACCGATGTTCTTATATACGGGGCATACGTTCAGGCAGGCGCCGCAACGGATGCATGACAACGCCCGGCGCTGTGGGATGGTCGATAACAGCCGGCTGCGTCCATTGTCCAGCAAAATGACATACATCTGATCCGGACCATCCTCTTCACCGGAAGCTTTTGGGCCGCTTACAAGCGTATTGTATGCCGACATGTCCTGCCCCGTACCGTGCACGGCCAAGAGGGGCCAGAAGAGGTCAAGGTCCTCAATCGTTGGAATGACTTTTTCGATGCCCGCAATGGCGATATGGATCTTCGGCGCACTGACACAGAACAGCGCGTTTCCTTCGTTTTCAGTAAGCGCAACAGATCCCGTGCGGGAGACCAGAAAGTTTGCCCCGGTGATGCTGGCGCCGGCACGTTTAAACTTTTCGCGCAGGTGCGGACGAACGAAGGCGGCTATCTGATCGGGTGTAGCGTCCTCCGGCAAATTATACTTTTCGTGAAATATCTTTGCCACATCGCCGGCCGACAGGTGCATGGCCGGGGTCACAATATGGTAAGGCTTGTCGTCAGAAACCTGAACAATGAACTCTCCCAGATCGGTCTCGACGCAGTCAATCCCATTTTTCTGCAAAAATGTGGTCACGCCAACCTCTTCCGTGGTCATCGACTTTGATTTGACCACTGAGTCCACATACTGATTTTGCAGAATGTCCAGGATGGCCTGCCGGGCTTCTTCCGCATCCTGCGCCCAGATCACCTTCCCGCCCCGGGCAGTGAAATGCTGCTCAAAGGATTTCAGGTGGTCTTCCAGGTGCTCCAGTACACCGTGTTTCTTTAACGCTGCACGCCGACGCGCAATGTCGGGCCGCGTGAAAAAGTCAAGCCCCCGGGCAAAGGCTTTGTCATAACAACCAATGTTGTAACCGATCGTCTTGCGGTGCTGCTTGTCAAAGGACTTCTTCTTGCTCGCCTCCCGAAAAGCCTGATATATTTCCTTGTTCGCCATAATCACATTGTTTCCCTTTTATTGTAAAAATTCTGCCATGCCACCCGGGGACCAACATGCACCCGGTCAATGATCACCCGGTATGCCTTGATGTGGAAGAAGCCTTCCTGCAATTATACCGCCCTGGGTAATGTTTTCAGTACCACACAATAACCAGCATGCAAACCAGAGCACTGCTTAGGTAGTGGATCCCAGGGGTCATCTTATGTCATTCCGCTGGTTCATCCGCCAAACATACATCATGCACATCCGTCAAACATACATCATGCAGAAGGAGCCGGCATCCATTGCGCTCCCGCATAAAGCCTTGTTTTATTCCATACCGGAACTGATCTTCTCTACCCGGCCCTGGTGTCTGCCGCCTTCAAATGCCGTGTCTAAAAACACCTGCACGGCCTCCAGCGCATCTTCTTCTGAGATATGACGCGCCGGCAGGGCCAGGACATTCGCATTGTTATGCGCACGGCCGAGGCGGGCAATCTCAGGCTTCCAAGACAAGGCAGCCCGGATGCCCGGGGATTTATTTGCTGTCATTCTGACCCCGTTTCCACTCCCGCACATGATGATGCCACAATCGTGTTTGCCTGAAGTGATCCCCGCAGCCAGCGGATGAATGTGGTCCGGATAGTCAACAGAAGAAGCTGAACCCGGACCATAGTCCGTAACCTCGTGCCCGGCTGCTGATAAATACGCTCTGATCCGCTCCTTAAGTGCAAACCCCGCATGATCCCCGCCAATGGCGATTTTTAGCGCTTTTTCCTGCATTGTTGATAACTATTTTTTGGTGCGTGTATGCATTCAGATATCAAAGATACTATATAAAATTTTGATTCAATTACTTAGGAGCATTCATAGGTAAACAGATAAACATCTTGATGTATTCTTGGCGAATGAGCGCCAACAATTTATAATTTGTTAACAGTTCTTTGTGAATTACCTGTTGTTGATTGTTGATACTTCGTAATAAGTTTTTCTTGACAAATTCAACAGACCGTCTATATATAAAAAATTGTTAAATAACAAAGCTTTTTTTGGGTGACTTATTAAATCTTATCAACAAAGAGTTGACAAATTTGGGCCGTATTACACATGTGCATAACGCATTTTTTCTTCACAACAGGTGTTCTTCACATGCTGTGAATAACTTATTTTATTGTTTAATAATCAGCTGGTTATGCAAATTAATGCTGTGCATATGATGTGAATAAGTTTTAGTAATTCATATTGTCAAGTCTTTTCTCCAGATATTGTCAACATCATCAACAGACTGATGATGAATGCTAATTTTATACAATTTAAAAAAATTCATATATAGCGTATCATGGCCCCAAATAATTTGCTTGTTATACGTTCTGTCTTAAAAAATAGGCACTCAGTTTACGTTTTCTTGTTAAATTTTCCCAAAGATGTTAAGGGATAATTGAATTATCGACAAATAATTACTATTTTTGGCATGGAAGTAACAAAATCCATAAACATAAATATAAAATGCAACGATTCTTGCATTTTATTTGTGGATTAATCAAATCTAAAAAAGTAATATAAATCCAAGTGATATGGCAAAAGTAAAAATTCTTATTGTTGAGGATGAAAGCATCGTAGCCAAAGATATTCAAGGTTCATTGAAGAAACTTGGCTATCAGGTATCAAACATTCTAAACAGCGGTGAAAAAGCAATCCGGGAAGTGGAAGATAACCGTCCAGACCTGATTTTGATGGACATCATGCTAAAAGGGTCAATGACCGGGATTGATACCGCTAAGGAAATCAAAGAGCGTTTTTCGGTTCCTGTGATTTTCCTTACTGCTTATGCAGATGAAAATACCATTAATAAGGTCAAAATCACAGAACCTTATGGGTACATCATCAAGCCTTACAAAGATAAGGAGCTGCAGACCACGATTGAAATGGCCCTGTACAAATATGAAAAAGATGAAGAGGTCAAAAGGGAACGTGACCTTTACCATTCCTTAATCGAAAACAAGGAATCAAAGGATTCCATTTTTGTGCGCGCAGATTATCGCCTCAACAAAATTAACTTTGATGACATCTTTTATGTTGAGGCCTTGAAAGACTATGTGGTGATCAACACGGCCGACAACAGCTATACCACACACACCACGATGAAAGAGATGGTACGCATCTTACCAGCGAAGGACTTTGTCAGGATTCACCGATCGTTTATCGTCAACCTGAACAAAATCTTCTCCATCAAGTATCCCGACCTGGTAATCGAAGGAAAGATGAAAGTACTACCTATCGGAGGACTCTACCGAAAAGAACTCTACAGCAGGCTGAACCTGATTTAATCAGTTGTATGCAAAGATGATATGGATAGCATAAATGCCAGGAAAAGCATGACTTTGGTTGTGCTTTTTTTTATGATTCAGCCAATACGAAGTCCAATTCCTTTTTCAGCAAGTTTGCCCGTTTGATGCGTATTCGCACAGGACTGCCCAACTTATACTCTTTTTTGGTATTGTAACCGATCACCCGGAAATTGTCTTCATCAAGGTAATAGTAATCGTCGTCCATATCGTTCAAGCGGACCATGCCCTCACATTTGTTCTCCTTGATCTCCACAAAAATTCCCCATTTTGACACACCGGAGATCAACCCCTCATATTCCGCTCCCACATGATCTGACATGAATTCTACCTGCTTGTATTTAACGGAATCCCGTTCTGCTTCCTGGGAGCGCCTTTCCATCTCAGAGGCGTGCTGGCATTGCTCTTCGTAGTTGTCCTGCTGTGCAGAAGGCTTACCAGAATCATATGCATGCAGCAAGCGGTGCACCATCACATCAGGATAGCGCCGGATTGGTGAAGTGAAATGCGTGTAATGATCGAATGCCAGTCCGTAGTGACCGATGTTGACCGTGCTGTACTCTGCCTTGGCCATCGTACGAATGGTGAGGGTCTCGATGAGGTTCTCTTCCCCTTTACCCTGGGAATCCTTCAACAGTTTATTAAAGGATTTAGCGATGTTGTTCCGGGTATCAGTCTTGATCTTATAACCCAGCTTCGATACAAATGTTGAGAGGGTATTCAGTTTTTCCGGATTGGGAATGTCGTGGATGCGGTAGACGAAGGTTTTCGGCTTTTCCTTCCCCCTGGGTTTACCTATTCTTTCAGCTACCGCTTTGTTTGCCAGCAGCATGAACTCCTCGATAAGCTTATGCGCTTCCTTCTGCTCCTTAAAGTAAACAGAAAGGGGCTTGCCATCTTCATCCAAACGGAACTTGACCTCCTGCCGGTCAAAATCAATGGCGCCCGTACGCATTCTGCGCTCCCTGATCTTCTTAGCATATCCGTTCAACAATGCGATTTCCTCATGAAACTTCCCTTCACCCTTTTCAATAATCTCCTGTACTTCGTCATAAGCAAATCGGTGGTCGCTGTTGATGATGGTCTTGCCTATCCATGTCTTCAGGATGCGCGCCTGCTCGTTGATGGTAAATACAACTGAATAGGTAAGTTTGTCTTCATTTGGACGAAGAGAACAGACCAGATTGGACAATTTTTCCGGCAACATCGGGATGGTCCTGTCGACAAGGTAAATGCTTGTTCCGCGCTTCTGTGCCTCTTCGTCAAGCAAGGTATCGGGCTGCACATAGTGCGTCACGTCTGCAATGTGCACGCCTACCTCATACTTCCCATCCGACAGCTTTTTAACCGAAAGGGCATCATCGAAGTCCTTCGCGTCTGCGGGATCAATAGTAAAAGTGGTCACCTTTCTGAAATCCTTTCTTCTTGCTATTTCTTTGTCAGAGATGGTTTCTTCTACCTTCCCGGCCTCCGCTTCCACCGTGTTGTCGAAGCGGGCAGGCAGGTTGTACTCGGCCAGGATGGCATGCATCTCCACCTCATTATTGCCAGGGTCGCCCAAGACCTCTACAACCTTTCCAAAAGGATTTTTAGCCGGTGGTTTCCATTCCGTGATTTCCACGATAACCTTTTCACCGTCTTTTGCTCCATTAAGGTTTTCTACAGGCAAAAAAATATCTATGGGCATGGCCTTGTTGTCAGCAAGCAGGAAAGCGTATTTTCCGGTATATTCCACAATGCCGACAAAACGGTTCTTCGAACGGCGCAATACCTCCACAATCTCTCCTTCCACCTTCTGTGATTTGCGCCTGGGAAACAAACGTACTTTCACAAAGTCGTCGTGCAAAGCATATCCTGTATTGTTGGATGAAATTCGTACGTCCTCAAGCAGCTCATCAGTGATCACGTAGGCCTTTCCGGTAGACTTCATATCAACCCGCCCCTTGATAAACGGCCCTACCTTGCGCTTCTTCTCTAAGTATGCCGGACTGATCTTAAATTTGCCCTTGTAAACCTCAATCAGGTCGCCATCCTTTGCCAGGGAATAGAGAATTCCGGAAAGGAATTTTTTGTGCTTGCTTCCCTCTTCTCCAAGTGCCTTGGCAACCTGTTTGTAGTTTAATGTATGCCTGGGGTTAGATTCATAAATCCTCAGGATATGTTCTTTAAGCTTCTTCTTGATCTGCTCCTTCTTGTCTTTTTTTGCCATGGGATGAATGTAATTGGTTATGGATGGTTGTAAAGCACTTGCTCGATTTCAATGGTAAACAAAGGTAGTGACAAAAAGCCGAAACGACGAAAGGACAAAATGTCTAACAGTCAAAAAGTCGAAAGGTCGAAAAGTCGGGGGATGCGGTGTGTTGTGCCTGAAGGAAGCAAAAAACCATCCTCTGCGAAAACCTCTGCGTTACTCTGCGAGAAACCATCAACCACCACGCCGCCATCCTAGCCAGGTCCGCTAAAACCTCCATACGACCGCAAACCGATTCCTGCCCAAAAGCTGACCAACAAACCATTAAAACCGACTGTCCCGATATGGATTTAAACTTTTTTGTGCAACAAATGCCTCTGAAAATTCGTAATTTTACAGGTTAATACCATTCAACATTTGAATATGTCTGACACACTGCATATACTCTTAAGGAAAATAGACCGGTTCATCCGCAGGTTCTATGCGAATCAGCTCCTGAAAGGACTGATTCTCTTTGGTGCTTCATTGTTCATCCTGTCGCTCCTGTTCATTGCCCTGGAATATTTCGGCTACTTCCCCACCAGCGTACGTTTTTCCCTTTTCTATGCATTCATCATCTTTAACGGATTCGTACTGATCAAGTTTGTGATCCTGCCGCTTCTTGGGATGATCCGCATCGGCAAACGCATAAGCCCGGCACAGGCAGCTCGCCTGCTTGGCAAATATTATCCAGATGAAATACATGACAAGATCACCAATGTCATCCAACTAAAGGAATATCTTGATAAGAATCCTGCGAACGCAGAAATCATTATGGCCGGCATCGATCAAAAGGCCAGACAGACCAGCATCATTCCTTTCCATAAGGCCATACCCCTGCACGGGAATCTCCGCTTCATCCCTTATGTACTGGTTCCGTTGATCATCATTGCAGGGGTATATCTTATGCAGCCAGCTACCTTGCTTGAGCCAGCCCATCGCATTGTCCGGTACGACTTAGCCTTTGAACGGCCAAGACCATTTACGTTTGACATGCAGTCTGCATCGCAAGCTTTTCGAAATGACGATCTGGAAGTCATTATGCAAGCATCCGGCCAGGTAATGCCCTCCGAGGCCTATATCGTTTTTAATAACACGAGATACCGTTTTCATCGATCTGGAAGCGACCTGTTTACCCATCAGATAAGAAACATCCAGCAGGATAAACAGTTTTATGTGGAAGCCCAGGGGTTTACCTTTGGCCCCTATCATATTGATGTCGCGGAAAGAGCCAGCTTTACACATTTCCATATCCACGTCGACTATCCTGATTATACTGGTATTTCTGATGATGAATATACCAACATGGGTGATCTTTCGGTCATCCAACATGCTGAGGTGACCTGGACATTTTTTACAAATCCGTCGGCCAGCGTAAAGTTTGTCATAGAAGGTGATCACCTTGTGACGGAAAACGTCAGCGCCGGTCAACACCGGGTGCAGCATACTATTGACAACTCCTTTGACTACCAGGTTATCGCTTACGATGAGGAACACGGTCATGGTGACAGCATTACATATCATGTACAGATGATAAGAGACGAATTTCCTCGCATTGCCGTCGAGGAACACCGCGATGACGTGCTGCTTGCACATCTTTTCTTCCGTGGCACCATTGAGGATGACTTTGGGTTTACAGGCCTCGACTTCCATTACAGGGTTATGGATCCGGCACAGGTAAACAGGGACGCGGATGTCGACTTTTTTACTGAAGCCATGGACATCGATCCCTATCTGCGAAACCAAACCTTTTACCACCATTTTGACCTTCAAAGCATTTACGTTCAACCCGGTGAAACCATAGAAATCTATTTTACCGTGTATGACAATGACCCCCTAAAAGGGCCCAAACAAACGAAAAGCAGAATCTTCAGCCATTATATTCCTACTGAGGAAGAGATCCTGGCAGAGCGCAGAGAAGGGGAAGAACGTATAGAAAAAGGTCTTGAGGATGGCTCCGGGGAGGTAAGACAAGCACGGGATCAGATCGACGAACTGCGTAAATCATTGCTTGATGCTGAACGTATCGGATGGGAAGAAAGGGAAACGATGGAACAACTGCTGGAAAAGAAAGAAGAGATGGAGAAGCAACTACAGGAGTTGTCAGACCTGAAGAAGGACACCGAGACCCGTACTGAACAGTTTATGGAGAGCAGTGAACGGATAC
The DNA here is from genome assembly GCA_003557765.1 of Bacteroidales bacterium. Next base: position 5,379 of record PWNO01000012.1, on the reverse strand, counting down.
AGGAGAAACAAGAAGAGTTACAGAAGCTGTTTGATGAGGTGATGTCGGATGAGCTAAAGGAGCTGTTTGAAAAACTCAGGGAAGGCCTTGATCAGATGAGCAGGGATGAGATGTATGAGCACCTGGATCAGATGGACTTTGAGTTCAGAGACCTGGAAATGCGCATGGATCGGACATTAGAGATGTTTCTCCAGTTTGCCATGGAGCGGTTGCTTGAAGAAAGTATTAACAGACTGAGGCAGCTGTCTGAAGAACAGCATGCGCTTCAGGAAGAAACCGCTGCAGGAGGTGATCAGGAAGAAATCAGTGAAGCACAGGAGCAGCTAAATGAGGCGTATGAGCAGATTAAAGACATGCTGGAGGAGTTCAGGGAAACCAATGAGAAGCTAAGTCGGCCAAAAGAGATGCTGGATACACGAGAGCAGGAAGATGCTATTTCTGAGGACCTGCAGGATGCACTTGAACAGATGAAGCAGGACAATATGGAACAGGCCATGCCTCATCAACAGGATGCTGGCGGAAAGATGCAGGACCTGGGAAATACCCTGATGCAGATGCAGGAAGAGATGTTTCAGCAGCATCTTGCAGAAGACGCACGAGCCATACGAATGATTCTTGAAAACCTTTTGCGCTCAAGTTTTGCGCAGGAAGACCTGATGTTGGAGACGCGCCAGGCCAATGTGAATGATCCAAGCTATCCGGACCTGATCAGGGAGCAACGGAAAATTGAAAGCGACATGGAGATGATAAACGATAGCCTGATTGCCCTGAGCAAACGTCAAATAGCAATTCAGCCTTTTGTTACGCGTGAGGTTGCCGAGATCAACCACCAAATGCGCGAGGCCATAGACCACATGATCAACCGTCGCAGACATCATAGCTCCAGCCGTCAGCAGTATGTGATGACACACATCAACAACCTGGCATTGCTTCTTAATGAAAGCCTTCAGAATATTCAACAACAAATGGCAATGGGAGAGGGGATGGGTGACGAAACAGCACCAGGAGAAGGACAATCTTTTCAGAATTTGCGTGAGATGCAGGAACAGCTGAATCAAATGCTTGAACAAATGCAGGAGGGCTTTGAGCCCATGCCAGGCGAAACAGGTGAACAAGAGATGAGTCTAAGTGAACAAATGGCGCGAATGGCCGCAGAACAAGGGGCCATTCGCAACAAACTCAGAGAGCTTGCTGATGAGATGAGGAGTCAGGGAGAGGAGGGCACGGAAGAACTCCTGGATCTGCAAATGGAAATGGAAAAGTCTGAGTTGGACATGCTTCGTAAAGAGTTATCGATAGAGACGATAGAGCGCCAGGAAAGAATTTTAACTCGATTGCTCGAGCATGAACGTGCTGAAAAACAGCAGGAGACAGAAGACCGGCGGGAAGGAACTACAGCAGAAGATTGGGAAATCAGTAACCCTGAGGACTTTTTTGAGTATAATAGGATAAGAGAAAGGGAAGTAGAGATGCTACGCAGCCTGCCCCCGGGATTACGTCCATTTTATCGCTCACTTGTGGAACAGTATTTCTTACATATAGATTGATATGAAGCAAAATTACCGCCGTCGCCAACTAACTATCCGTACAGGCCTGGAGCACATCAACGAACTGGAATCCTTTCTGGATAAGATATGTGATGACTTTCATATTTATGATGATTATTATGGCAATGTGGTCACCACCTTGACTTCAGCTTATGAGCTGATCACTGAAATCAGCCGGCAACCAAAAGACCTTAACATACGCTTCCAATCAAGGCCATCAGGGGTGATGTTTTCTGTACACCTCGACGAAGACTTCCTTCACATTGCGGCAAAACACCAGAAAGTAAAAAGCCTGGGGGAGAATAAAAAGGAAGAACGTGAACTATTGCAGGAGCTTGATGAGACAGACAATAAACTTATGATAATGAGTCTTTTATCGGACAATATGCTGTTCGATTCAGAGACAGAGACCGTTGACATTTATTTTTATATTACAGGCATCAACGACATGCTCGCCATGCAGCGCACACAATTGCTGCACAACTATTATGAGCGCTTGCTCAGGAAAACAAAAACGCACCAGCAACAATAAGGAGACTATAACTCACGCCCTAATTTGATCGCAGCATAAACATGAAAAGCTGTGCGAGAGAAAAAACGTTGTGCGAGAGAGTAACCAGTCAGCAATCAATATGTAGCAACCATAACGCGCTACTATGGCTGTTATTACAACCCTGATATTTCTTATAGAATAGTTTAATACATTACATGCCTGTGAAATTCATAAAACATCCGGAAGAAGGACTGCCTGAAGAGCAGGAGATACTGTTTCATTATGAAGACATTTGCATACCTGGATTTAATGAAGAAGAGGAAAGGTCCTGGATTAAGATATGCATGGACAGTGAAGGGTTGCAGCCTGGCGGTTTGCAGATCATTTTTTGCAGGGATGAATATTTATATGAAATGAACAAACAATATCTCGATCACCACGACTATACAGATGTAATCACCTTTGATTATACCGAAACCAAAAACCTGATTTCCGGAGATATCTTTATCAGTTATGAGCGTGTTGTAGACAATGCGCATGCGCTACAAGAGGATATTCTTCAGGAATTGCGCAGAGTGATTATACATGGTGTGCTGCACCTAATGGGATATACTGATCAGAAGCCTGAAGACCAGGCTGTGATGCGCCGTAAAGAGAATTATTGCCTATCTTTACGGCAACAAATCTAACTATCACAATGAATGAATCTTACGATATCATTGTCGTAGGAGGTGGCCATGCCGGATGCGAAGCTGCGACAGCCGCAGCCAAATTGGGCTCGCGTGTGCTTCTCATTACGATGAATATGTCGACAATTGCGCAAATGTCTTGCAACCCCGCTATGGGAGGCATTGCAAAAGGGCAGATTGTTAGAGAGATAGACGCACTTGGGGGCATGACAGGCATCGTAACGGACCATACCATGATTCAGTTCAGGATGCTCAACCTGAGCAAGGGCCCAGCGATGTGGTCGCCACGATCTCAAAACGACAGACATGCATTTGCGCTAAAATGGCAAAGCGTATTGCAGAACACTCCTGGTCTTGATATCTGGCAAGACACGGTTACAAATCTTATTACTGACGATAAGGGGATATGTGGTGTGCATACACACATAGCCGGACCAATATCGGCTAACTATGTAATCATTACCAGCGGCACTTTTCTCAATGGCCGCATTCATATTGGCCGGCAAAATTATGAAGGAGGAAGACTTGGAGAGCAAAGTGTTACCGAATTAACGTCAAGCATTACAGGTTTAGGCATTGAAAAAGACAGTTTAAAAACGGGCACCCCTGTACGAGTAGATGGAAGAAGCATTGATTTTGCAAAAATGACAGAACAAAGGGGAGATGCTGATCCAGGTAAGTTTTCTTTTTTAGATACACCGCCATTACGTGACCAGCTTAGTTGTTACCTTACATATACAAACCAGGAAGTGCACAATATTTTGCGCAAGGGGTTTGAACACTCGCCTTTATTTGAAGGCCGAATTAAAGGAAGTGGTCCAAGGTACTGCCCATCCATCGAAGATAAAATAGAGCGGTTTGCTTCACGCGACAGGCATCAGCTATTTGTAGAGCCAGAGGGACGAATGACGCATGAATATTATGTGAATGGATTTTCTTCCAGCTTGCCGTTGCACATTCAGTTAGCGGCACTGAAATGTATTCCAGGATTTGAAAATGCGCGGATTGTACGACCAGGTTATGCCATTGAATATGATTTTTTCCCTCCAACACAGTTAAAAAAAACACTGGAATCTAAGATAGCAGATGGATTGTTTTTCGCCGGGCAGGTAAATGGAACCACCGGATATGAAGAGGCTGCCTGCCAGGGGCTGATGGCTGGAATAAACGCGCATCGCAAAATGAAAGGAGAGGAACCGCTTGTTTTGCAGCGCGCAGAAGCGTATATTGGTGTGCTTATAGACGACCTTGTAACCAAAGGAACCAAAGAGCCATACCGGATGTTTACCAGCAGAGCAGAATTTCGCATCCTGCTTCGACAAGACAATGCGGATCAGCGCCTAACGCCTGTAGGTCATGCAATTGGATTGGCCGGAAATGAAAGAATGGAAAGACTACAACTGAAACGAAAGGCCATCAAACACATTCACCAATTTTTAGAAAACAATAACGCTGAGCCCAATGCAGTTAACCCTTTTCTTGAGAACGCTGGCACTACGCCACTGCTAAGAAAAGCACGATATGCACAACTGGTTTTGCGACCGCAGATTAGCCTGAAAAGGATGGTTGCGCAGATGGAGGACTTAGAAACCCTCTGGGAAGATGAAGTAATAACGAACCACCCAGACAAGGAAGACATTATACAGGCAGCCGAGATCGAGATGAAGTACAAAGGGTATCTTGAAAAGGAGAGAGAGCTGGCTGATAAGATACTCCGACTGGAGGAAGTAAGAATATCTGCCGGCATAGACTACAACAAAGTTCCTGGTCTGAGCAATGAAGCAAGGGAGAAACTAAACGCCGTGAAACCCGACACAGTGGGGCAAGCCTCGAGGATTTCCGGTATTAACCCTTCGGATATATCCGTGCTTCTCGTATACCTCGGCAGATAGGATGATGGTTTTTTGAAAAGACAAGCACAAAGTGAAGCACAGAAACGCACTAATTTGATTTAACTTGACAACCCAGGTCCTTTATGCGCGCTGATGTGCTGTCGGGGCTTTGCCCGCAGACCTGTTTCGCGGAAAAAATCGTGTCGCGGAGTAAAAACCAAGGTAAGAGCCACCTCCTTTGGTGACGGATAGTCCGACGTTGGCGAATTTTTTGCTTTTTGGAAAGCCCTTGTGTTAACAACCAGTTAGAGTGACCCTTTAATTAAATCACCTGATTCACGTAGAACGCAATAAAGCGTACCAGCTTTATTGGCTGAAATAAACGCCATTATTTTATTGTTCCACGTGGAACAATTAATAATTCAAAAAAGACAAACATAACGCTCCATGATGACAGATAAACACGCTTGTTTGTAATTCAAACAGATAACCGCTCCAGAGCCTGAACAAGCGTTATGGAAGAATGTTTTTCTGCTGTATTAATGGCCATTAAAAGGAGAAGAGGCAAGTTGATTTATGCCTGATTTTTCATGAAAATTGCCGGTCCTTTACTCCTCCGGTGACACACTGGTTAACAGGCGGAAGACTTTAACAGACGCATCAATTGATCAATATAATGGGACGTGTAAATAAACACCCCGATCTGTTAACCCCATTGTTCCACGTGGAACAATAAATTACTTTACGAAGACAGACATAGCGCCCACGAAGACAGATATGCTCTTGTATTTGCTCTAAACAGATAGCCCGTTAAGTGC
>PWNO01000008.1 GCA_003557765.1 Bacteroidales bacterium | reverse complement strand
CGATTTCAGCATATTGATCCGTTGCAATATCAGAAAAAATTAAGGGATGAGTGGGAATAGCCTCTTAGTGGACACCAATATCCTTATCTACCTTTTTAAAGGTAATGAAAGAGTATATGAGCTACTTCATGAAAGAGATTTATGGGTTTCCTTTATAACAGAGATGGAATTACTCTCTTTTGATGGCCATTCTACAGGAGAAATTCAGACTATCAAGAGGTTTTTAAGTAATTGTAAGATTATTGACATTAATAGAAATATAAAAGATACTGCCATTAACATTCGAAAAACCAATAACCTTAAATTACCCGATGCCATTATTGCCGCCACTGCCGATTATCTTAATATTCCGCTAATAACGGCAGATAAAGGATTTAAAACCATAGATGAGATTATTTCAGTCATTGTGGATTTTTAGTTATTGGTTTAAACCTTGATTTTTACGTTTTAGATGGTTTTTAAAAAAAAATTGACGGCGGTGTCCGCCGTGTCGGCCGTTTTGTTGAAAAATTAACCCGATGGTCTGAGGTTCCCGTTTATTTTGACGTCTGATGTGTCCGCCGACCTACCGAACAGCCCCGTCGCCCGGTTAACATTGAGTGCTAACGCATCCCGCCTGATAAGCGCCTGTATGGGTTTGGAGCATCAGGAACTCCTCGCCCATGTGCAATAAACCGAATCCTGATATCAATATCTTATTCTGTCGGTTGTTAAAACAACAATTGAGTCAGGATACTGGACATTTTCGTTATCTTCGGCTGTAATAAATAATCTGTTTGGTCTGAGGGTAGCAACTGTCTCAAAAGTTACTTTTAATCTGCCGGAGGTAATTATTCTTCCGACATTTTTTGAAGTTCCATGACCTGAATCCAGCCATACCACTTATCCAGTAACTGGTAATTTTCTTGACATTACATACTTCCGGTATAGAATTACACATTTCTCACATTTTATAATACTTGCTTTAAGTTTAATTGATTTCAGAAATTACTGACCTTATATCTCTTATTAATATGTGAATAATGTAAATTATTGCAGAAGTTATGTAACATATTTTTGAGCCAATGAGTTCATCTTTGTATTTGCAAACACAACTCAAATTAAAACAATAATATCATGGGAAATCTGCTTTACATTGTGGCGGTAATCCTGGTTGTCTTATGGGCAGTCGGATACCTAGGATACAGTGCTGGTGGCATAATTCATATCCTTCTTGTTATTGCGCTTATTGCAGTTTTATTCAGGATTATTCAAGGGAGAAAAGTCCTGTAAATGGGGCATATGTGAACTAATTAGGCTTTCTGCAGACAGCAAATTGAAATCATTAAAGAGCAATGCTTTTAGTGTACACGCCGGTAAAGGATTATTGCTTTCATAACCAAGCTTAACTTTGTACTATTCTTCAGCTTCACCAGGGAAAAATTTACCTGGACAGTTATTGAATTGTACCTGCATCATTAAAATGAACGTTAAGCTGGGATCTTTGAATAATAATTGATAATAATTTCTGAATGAGACCCCGAAGATACATTTATCTGTATTGTCGCATTTGGCTGATAACTTTTCTGAGTTTCATTTCATCAGCAAGTGTACATACAACCTCATCCAACCCTGAATCCGGATCTGTCGGACTAACTCTGAGCGGTGGTGGTGCCAGGGGTTTTGCCCATATTGGTGTATTGCACGTGATAGATAGTCTTGGACTCAAGGTTGACTACATTTCGGGTACAAGCATGGGTGCTATTATTGGTGCGTTGTATGCCACAGGCTATAATGCAAAAGAGATTGAGGATATTGTGTTGTCGGTTGATTGGGAAGGAGTATTTGGGAACAAACCCGATCTGGATTATGTACATATTGGAAAGCGTAGGATTTCCGGAAGATTTGTAGCTGAGCTGCCGATTGTTGATAACCGGCTGAAGTTTGAGACAGGTTTGGTTGAGGGACAAAGAATGTGGAGTGTACTCCAGGACTTGTTTTTTCATGTTCGCGGTATAAATTGGTATAATGAATTTCCGATACCATTTGCATGTGTCGCGGCCAATATTGAAACTGGTGAGGCTGTAATCCTGAATAAGGGCGATATTGTAAATGCCCTAAGAGCCAGTGTGGCTATTCCGGCTGTTTTCACGGCAGTTGAGAGAGATGGTATGACACTGTTGGATGGAGGAGTGGTAAATAACTTACCGGTTGATGTTGTAAAAGAAATGGGAGCCGATTTTGTAATCGGGATAAACGTTTCCCAGGGTCTTAAACAGGCTGAAAATCTGAAATCTCCGATTGAAGTAATTTATCAGATGGGACTATTTCAAGCTGAACAAATGTTGCGTGTCAACAAAGAGCAAACTGATATATTTATCGAACCAGATCTTGATGGATTCACTTCCAACAGTTTTTCAGATGTCAATGAAATAATTGAAAGAGGCAAACAAATAGCAAGGAGTTATTGTTCTGATCTTGATAGCATTGCCATGGCCCGACGGGAAATTTGGAAATCCATTAAACAACCGCATGTACAACGGATCAGAAGCATTGTTGTTGATTCTGTTTCTTATAACGGGCTTGAAAACATAAGGTTTTATTTCATCAGAAACATGACTCATATTCAACCCGGGGACACCATTGGAGTCGACGAGATTAATATCCTGATAAACAGGTTATATGCTACTGATTATTTTGAAAGAGTTACTTACAGCTACATTCCTTCTGTAAAGGAACCGGGCAAAGCGCATCTTGTATTCAATTTCTCTGAAAAACCCTCTATTAAAATCAACGCCGCCATTCATTACAATTTGTTTGCCGGCGTAGGGATTATCGGAGGAATTTTAATGAATAATTTTTTGTTCCACAACATGGATGCGTTTGCCAGATTGAGTCTTGGCGAGCAACCGGCTTTTTTAACCGGTCTCAACTTTTTTACCGGAAGTAATCAGAGAATCTGGATTAGATCTCAGGCTTCAGGCGATATGATCATATTTCCGGTTTATGAAAACTTTGAGGTGGTCAGTGAGTACAAAGAGAGCTATATCCGGCTGGAAAGCTCAATCAACCAGTCGGCCGGTGAACATTCATTTTTTACACTGGGATCCGCTTTTTTCAAGCAAGAATTAACACCCACAATGATAAACGGGTTACATGCTAAGGGACACAAACAAGGTTATGAAATGTTTGCAAAATGGAGTAGATATTCTCTTAACAGGCACTCATACACGCGAAAAGGGCAAAACCTGGCTACAGAGATCACCTGGTTTCTCGGACAGGACCATTCGATTAGTGTCCTGGCAGATGATGGAAGTTCCCATGATCTGACCGAACTAAATATCATCATTAACAACTTTTTCCGGATGAAGCTTAACTGGGAGTCTTTCATTCCAGTTAATCAGCGCATTACATATTTCACTCAGTTGCAGGCAGGATATAACTTCCGTTATTTTCAAGATTTCATTCATGCTTTCAATCTTGGTGGAACGCATTCCTTTTTACGTGATCAGATAACCTTTACCGGCCTGAACGAGTTTGGGATAATAACATCATCGGTTATTACGGCGGGTATGGGATTGAATTACAACCTGTGGTCCGAATTCTACCTGGTACCTGTTTTAAACGCGGCCTTTTACAATTTTGAGATACAAAACCTCAATAAACTCCAGTCCGGTCAACTGCTGTTAGGTGCAGGTTTGAGTTTCGGATACCTGTCGCTTATTGGTCCTGTAAAAGTGTCTTTTTCATACAGTCCACAAACCGGGAATGTATTGGCATGCCTCAATTTAGGGTGGAGTTTATAATGCGAGTTATTATAATGAACCACTTTCTTAAAATATAAAAATGTAGGAATTATATAAATTTTTTCAGGATTTCTATAAGGAAGCTGCCCGAAAACATTTTTATGTTTGCATCGAGTTGATTAATAATATTGAATTGATGCAAACACGAATTTTTCAGTTATGGTAAGGTGCATAAGACCGATTAAATAATTGCTTATGAAGAATAAACAGTTTATTTTTCCTGACAAACTCTATATCCCTGAGAAATATGTAAGCGGAGAAAATGGAAATTCACAGTCAAATGATAATGCCAATGGTGTTCCAGGAACTTTAAGAAAACCGGAAAATTCTCTTGTTACAAGAATTAATGAACTGGAAAAACTCAACAGCAATTTAAGAAGACTTCTCAATCAACGTAATGAAAAACTCGTCGAAGTTGTAACTTCAAATGCTAAATCCATTGCAATAATTGCACATGATCTAAAAGGCCCGTTCACGGCTATCCTGATTGCTCTTGATCTATTAAAGAAAAAAATGCATCTGCCTGAATCAGACGAAACTGGACTATATATTAATATTGCTACTAAATCAGCAATCAATGCATATAGCATTTTTGAAGATCTTATAGATTGGGCAATACTACAGGATAATGGACTGAAATTCAATCCGGTAAAAGTCAATTTGAAGAATTTAATAAATGAAGAAATTGGAAAAATCAGTACGTCAGTTTTTCAAAAACAATTTAGCATTAACTATTCCATTGACCCGGAGTTAATTTTACATACAGACATTCAGATGTTTAGAATAATACTCAGAAATTTGATTGATAATGCTATTAAATTTACCGGCAATAATGGGAAAATTATTGTAAGTATTTCAGAGTGCCATCCGTTCGTTGAAATTGGAGTAGCTGACAACGGTATTGGAATTTCATCAGAGGATCAAAAAAACCTCTTTGGAAATGATAATACAAATCTGAAGAAACCCAGCGGGAATGGACATGGAACAGGCTTAGGGCTGAAACTTTGCAAAGAATTCACAGAAATGCACGGTGGAAATATCCGTTTAGAAAGCAATCCGGGTGAAGGCAGTAATTTTATATTCTCAATACCGTTATATCCTTAATGTATCGGTCACCGTCTTCCTGCCCTGCCCGTAAGTCACTAAAGTTTCGCACTAAAAATAATATGCTGAATAATAGCAAAAAAGATAAAAAAAGCAGCATGATATTTTAGTTGATATGCATAATATTAGTATATTAACAGTGCATTCCAAAACACAATGCCATGCCGCAGAGTAAAGATATAAATAAGAATGATTGATATATGACATGATTGGTACTCTATGAAGACAAGGGAACAAAGTTCAACAGCATCTCCAAAAGTTAAAAAATCCGAATCCTTTACCGGTCTGTTCCCGATTGCCGGCATCGGTGCCTCGGCCGGGGGACTTGAAGCACTGGAGCATTTCTTTGTTAATGTTCCTGAAAAAAGCGGAATAGCATATGTTGTAATCCAGCATCTGGATCCGACTCAAAAAGGTATGCTTCCCGAACTTCTTCAGCGGATTTGCAAAATGGAAGTTCATCAGGCAAAAGACATGATGGTTGTAGAGCCAGACTGTGTCTATGTAATCCCTCCAAACAGAAGTATGTCCATTTTAAATGGAATACTCCGTCTTTTTGCATCCATTGAAATCAGGGGTATGCGACTCCCGGTTGATTTTTTCCTTCGTTCACTTGCAGACGATAGAAAGGAACAAAGTATCGGTATCATTCTTTCCGGAATGGGCTCCGATGGCAGTTTAGGACTACGTGCCATAAAAGAAAAAAACGGAATAGTGATGGTGCAGGAACCCGCCACTGCAAAATTCGATAGTATGCCCCGCAACGCTATTGATGCCGTAGTTGTTGATATTGTGGCTCCTCCAGATGCTCTTCCGGAGAAGCTATCTGCTTTTCTTAAACAAACTTCACTTTCCAGAACCAGTCCAGATCCAGATATAAAAGACAAACACGCTCTGGAAAAGATTATTATTCTGCTGCGAAGGTATACCGGTAATGACTTTTCAGTGTATAAAAAAAACACATTGTATCGTCGCATCGAAAGGCGTATGGGTATTCACAAAATCGATGAGATATCTTCATATGTTAATTTTCTTCAGGATAATCCAAAAGAAGGTGACATTCTTTTCAAAGAATTGATGATTGGGGTAACAAGTTTTTTTCGTGATCATGAGGTGTGGGAAGAATTAAAGGAGAGGGTTATTCCTGATTTAATTGACAGCCTGAAGGACAGTTCAGTGCTTCGTGCATGGGTAACGGGCGTTTCTTCAGGCGAAGAGGCATATTCACTGGCAATGGTCTTTAAAGAAGCGCTTGAAAAGAATAAGCCGTCAAGAAAACTATCACTTCAGATATTTGCTACTGATATTGACGAAGAAGCTATTGGTGTTGCCAGGAAAGGCATATTTCCCGTAAATATTGCTACAGATGTATCACCTGATCGCCTGAACCGCTTTTTCAACGATATTGATGAAGGATATCGCGTCAAAAACGAACTAAGGGAGATGGTTGTATTTGCCCAGCATAACCTTATCATGCATCCTCCTTTTATCAATATTGATATGCTCTTTTGCCGCAACCTGCTTATTTATATGGATTCTGAGCCTCAGAAGAGAATAATTGAATTGTTTTACCATAGCATCAGAAATGAAGGTATTATGGTTTTGGGCAAATCAGAAACTATAGGAACGCTGAACCATCTTTTCATACCTTTAGATTCCAGGTTAAAGATCTACAAACGCTCCCATAATACACTGGCCCCCGATTTGTTCAATTTCCCCTCCTCTTTTTCACACAGAAAACCTGTTAATATTGAAAAGCAATCCCCTGAAATATTGCATAGAAACATTAAAACCCTCGCCGAGGAACTGCTACTGCAGCATTTTTCACCACCCGGAGTATTGGTGAATCATAGCGGGGACATCATATACATAAGCGGCCATACGGGAAAATATCTTGAGCCGGCAACAGGTAAAGCTAATATGAACATTTTTGCAATGCTCAGGGAAGGTTTACGAAGTCGGTTTTATGTTGCTTTCCACAAGGCTATTATGCAAAAGGAACAGGTTGTAATAAACAATGTCAAAATTGACACAAACGGTTATACCCAAACTTTAAACATTTACTTACAATCGATTGATAAACCGAAGCAGTTAAAAGGCATGGTAATGATCATATTTGCTGATGTACCCAAGATTTCCAAAATTTTACCGAAAACAGAAGCTGGCAAAAGTTCCTCCCGCAGTTCAAGAATATCGGAACTTGAAAATGAATTACAAAGCACACGTGAGGAGATGCAGAGCTCAGTTGAAGAGATGCAGACTTCACAGGAGGAATTAAAATCTACCAACGAGGAATTGCAATCAACAAATGAAGAACTCCAGTCTACCAATGAAGAACTCACGAGCTCAAAGGAAGAAATGCAAAGCATGAATGAAGAACTTCAAACGGTAAACGCAGAACTCCAGGCTAAATTGGATGAGTTTTCACGGGTGGACAATGATATGAAAAACCTGCTTAACAGTACCGATATTGCTACTTTGTTTCTCGATAAGGATTTAAATATACGCCGTTTTACGAATGAAGCAACAAGAATTTTTAAACTAATTAAAAGCGATATCGGAAGACCTTTCACCGACCAGGCATCAGTTTTATTATATTCCGAAATGGCCGATGATGCCTTCGAAGTATTAAGAACACATATAATTCTACAAAAACAAATTCCGGCCAAAGACGGACGATGGTTTTCAGTCCGCATTATGCCATACAGAACATTTGACGACATAATAGATGGCCTTGTGATCACTTTTATTAATATTACCGAGCTGAAAAAGATAGAAGAGAAATTATCTGAAACAACTAAGGAAAATAGCCTGCTATTAAAATCAACATCAGATGTATTAATTGAATTATCTACTGACCTGAAAGTGCTTGAATTCAATCCTGAAGCAGAGATTTTTTTTGGCATAAAAAAGGATGAAGTAATAAATCAGGATTTTATTCAAATGTTTGTTCACGAACCGGTTCGAAAAAGAACAGAAAATACAATGATTAAACTGGTGAGTAACACTCAGGATAAGAAATTTAAAACAAGGGTAATTACACCAGGAGGTAATTTACCGGTTGAATGGTCAGTGAAAATTATTCACAACATTAATAAAAAGCCAACAGGAATGATATTGATATTCAAAAGATGAAACACCAATAATTTAATAACCATACTTTATAGAGATGAAAGAAAATCAGGATTTAACAGATCCCCGGATACTGCGCAAAAAAGCTGAAGAACTGCTGAAAGAGAAACAGCAAAAGAATGATTTACGTGTTCTTAAAGCCGATGAGAAGAGACTCCTTCATGAATTGCAGGTGCACCAGATTGAACTTGAAATGCAGAACGAGGAGCTGCGTCAGGCAAATGAAGCAGCAGAAAAGGCTCTGAAAAAATACACCATGTTGTATGATTTAGCCCCAATGGGCTATTTTACAATTGAACGCGATGGTGCAATCTGCGAACTTAATTTTACTGCTGCCGATATGCTTGGCGACAGGCGCTTCAGTCTGGTAAACACTAACCTGAAGCTTTTCATTTCCAGTGATTCTTTACCGGTATTCAACAATTTCCTCAGTAAAGTTTTTACCAGTAAGGTTAAAAAATCATGCGAAGTAAAACTTAGTCATGATGAGAATCATTCATTATATGTTTATATGGAAGGGATCGTAACTGGTGATGACCAGAGATGCCTCCTGTCGGTTGTTGATATTACCGGTTTCAGAAAGCAGGACATTCCTTAAACCGAAGTAACATCCACCAGGTCATCCAGCTTTCAATGATTCAATTCAGGACAATTCCCGGAATCATATATAAATGGGGTGGTTTTATTTACATGCAAAACGCTGTCTTATAAAATGGTTCAAGCGCAGGGGGGCAAATCCAAGTGGACAGGTAACGATCCGCTCGACCCGGAGCTTACATTACGACAGACACCTCACTCTGCCTGATCTTGACACAAGACAATAATAAATAAGTGCTGCTTTATCGCCGGAAATCCGCACAAATTCATCTGCCTGATATATCCAAATTGAATTTTTTGAACCGGGATTAAGCCGGTTTATGAACAAAGGCAATTCAATTGCGGCCAATTTAGTTTAACTCCACACATAAATAGTTATTGTCCTTTGTCCTTCGGGCATAAATGCCACTTGATTTACTTGTTTTTGAGCTACTTGAATGCACCTTACCGATACACCCTCGGGTTGGTTCTCATGTTCACCTCCTTTCTCTGTTTTTATGCTGCCTCGGTGAGCCTGTCAAGCTCCTGCCAGGGGGCTTTATAAAAATGATGTTCAAACATTTTAAGTTGCTCACCGGATTGTTTATTTTTACAACGAATTAAAATATATACCGGATCGAAACTGCTCCACCATCATACCAAAAGTCTGTGTATCCAAACAAGTTGACAGCAGGCTTCCAGTCCACACTCAGATTAAAGGGTACTTCCGCGAAATTGTATTCTAACCCTAAAATACCATCGACTCCGATAACTGTATAAGATTCTCCCTGTTCTCCCCATCGCACGTTATTCCCTTTCCAAAAACCAATATGAGCACCAAAACCATAATACCAGTTCAACCTATCGGTGTTAAAAGCCCTGTTATGAATTTCATAAAGGCCGGTTAATTCAATTCCTCTCCAGCGACTGGTAATAATTCCCTCAAAAGCAGTATTTGAGCTAACAAAATGCTTGATGGTTAATCCATTGTAAAATCCACCCCGTAGTCCGATACCTGTATTGTAACCCTGAGCATAGCTAAATGAGAAAATAAAAGCTCCTAGTAGAATCATAAGTCCAGTTTTTTTCATAAGCTTAATTTTTCAGTTTCCTACTCGTTTGGCTTTTCGGTTTCGCCCCAACATTTTAACCCTGTGTTAGAAAAAGATGATTTGATTTATTTCAATATTACAAAGATAATTGTGTAATTATAAAATATTGTTACACAATTATTTAAATGAATTACATAAATCACATATATTCCCTCTCACAAAAAAGGACTGCCTCTTAAATCTGAGACAGTCCCTTTAATAAAATAATAACAATTATGCTAGAACCGGTATCCCAGTGAAAGGCCGAATCCTGTATTTTTGACTGATAATTCTTCACCATAGACTACTGCGGTCCTCTTATCTTCGGGATTGATTTTCAGCATACCAAGCTGTGCGTTGAGCTGGAAGAATAACCCACCTTCCATTTCATATCCGGCAAAGATGTTCCCACCTGCATCAAATGTCCTGAAATAAGGTGTTGCATAAGGGTCACCGGACTCCACTACATTTTTGAATTCAACATCTGTTTCAACGCTTACAGAGCCGGATTCCAATGTTGCATTACCCATAATGCCGTAACCCAGATACGGGCCGAATCCTAGTATTACAAACCCACTCCCAAGCAAACCCTTGTAGACCATATTTATAGGTACTTCAATATAAGAAAGCTTGTATGTTCCTGTTAATGACCCAAAACTGCTTTCCGAACCCTTCAGGGAAAAAAGCACACCAGGCTGAAAATAGAATTCCGGAGCAACGGGCATCTGTATATTAAACCCTGCATGATAGCCAATGATCATATCATTTTCCAATTTGTTGCCACTATTATCTTTGCCGTTAAAATTCTGGAAATTTACCCCGCCCAGAATGGCAAAGGATGTTTTTGCAGTACCTGTGCTCTGAGCATTAGATATAAAAGTTGAAAGCACAAACATCAATGCAATTAATATAAGTCTTGTTTTCATTTTAAAATATTATTAGAGTTGATAACATTATTTACCTGTTTGCTTCTTTTGCAGCTTCAGCCTTCATTTTCTCATTTGCAGTAATCAAAAACTCAACCCTTCGGTTCTGAGTACGACCATCTGCTGTTTTATTATCATATTTAGGCAAGGTTTCGCCAAAACCTTTGACTGTAAGCCGGCTTGCATCTATATTCCTGCTTGCCAGATAACCTGATACAGCACCGGCACGTCTTTCAGACAGGGCCTGGTTATATGATGCACTGCCACTGCTGTCGGTATGACCCTGCAACTCAATATCAGTGTCGGCATAACTGTTCAGAACCACGACCAGTTTATCCAGATTGGCTCTGGCTTCGTATGACAGGTCTGACTGGTCAAATCCAAACAGAACATTACTGTTGAACTCTACAACTATGCCTTCACCTACCCGTTCAACATTTGCATCAGGAACGGTCTTTTTTATTTCCTCAGCCTGTTTGTCCATCTGATTTCCAATTACTGCACCCGCGGTACCTCCAACCGCTGCACCGATAATTGCACCCAGTGCTGTGTTGCCGGAAGCCCTTCCAATCACTGCACCAGTAGCACCTCCCGCGGCAGTCCCGACAGCAGCACCTTTTTGTGTTTTGTTCCAGGAGGCGCAGCTACCAAAAACTAATGCTGCACTCAAAACCAATATTAAACTCATACTTAAATTTTTCATAATGATTTAGGATTATATTTTTTTACTCAAAGTTAAGCTCCCGGCAACTGTTAAATGTTACATAACTTCCCTTAAAAGTTATATGATTCAAACTTAATTGCTGGAAGTCAAAGGTGTGGGATAAATAGTCCTGACATCCTCCTAATTGCCCGATGTTTAATACCGGGGTACTGCAGGATTGTGGATCAAACTGTTAATGATGTAACTAATTTAACAAGTTATGTAACACTTTTAGTTAAAGACCTGCCGATCTTTGGATCACAATAACTGTTTACAATTGGTTATGGAAATTTGGTATTACATGTTGTCCCACCTTTTAAAAAGTGACTTATGAAAATTCTTCTGATTGGATTTATTGCATTTGTAAGCTGGTCGGTACTGTCAATCCATATCTATGTTTGCAGGATACAAGGATTGTGCAGCGAACCGGCGATAATCACGCAAATGTATACGGCCACCTATAATGACAGTGCCACGGCTGACACCATTATTCTACTTGTAGCAGAGAATAAAGCACAAATCCCTGACAACCTGGTAATCTACTTTGATTTTGACAAATCTGAATTCACTGCTGATGCAGAAGCAGACAGGTTTATTGACGAGACAAATGTATATCTGGCCCAAAATCCACAAGCAATGCTGGTTGTAACTGGCCACACTGATTCAATCGGATCTTTTGAATACAATCAGGCCCTGGGCTACCGGCGGGCACAAAGTGTACAGCATTATATTGAAAGCAGGGGAATGTCTGCAAATAAGATCATAACAGAATCCAAAGGCGAGAATGAACCAGCCGACGACAATAATACAAGGTCAGGAAGGGCCAAAAACAGGAGATCAGTATTAACAATTAATAAATAAAATTATGAACACATTAATAATTATTTTGGTACAAACCCAAACAAGAACCGAGGCAACAATTGTAATTTTTACATTATTACTGGTTGCTGCAATAATTGGGTATATAACAGCATGGTTTTATTCCAGGTCCGTTTTAAAAAAGAAAATTATAATTGCTGAGTCTAAAATGGAAGAGTTGAATAATCAAATTGCCAAACTCAACGCAAATAACAGAGATCTTCATGAGAACCTTCGTGAAAAAGGAAATGAAACAGATTATCTTCAAAAAGAGATAAATACTCTTAAAGCACTTCATGCAGAGTATGTTGATGAAACAGACGCAGCTTTGGTCCAGATTGCAAAGCGAAAGCATTTACTGGATTATCAAAGTATCGGGAAAGCAGAGAAAGCCGAAAGAGATGACCTGAAAATGATTAGTGGTATTGGTCCTTTTATTGAAGAGAGACTTCATGCATTGGATATATATACTTTCAGACAGATCAGTAACTTCACCCCCGGCGATATTGAAAAATTAAATATCGCTATAGAGTACTTTTCAGGAAGGATTGAAAGAGACAAATGGGTTGCTCAAGCCAGAGAGCTTGTAAATGCTGAAGAAAACAGAATAAACCTTCTGGAGCAAATAAGGTCAAAAAAAACGCGCATTTACTTTGACAGAATAGGAATTGCACATAAAGACAATGCGGATGAATTAACATTAATCAGCGGTATAGGAGGGTGGATCAATCAAAAGCTCAACGCTTTGGATATCTATACCTTCAGACAGATCAGCAATTTTTCTGAGGAGGACGTTCATATAGTTACCGAAGCTATTGAATACTTCCCAGGAAGGATTGAAAGGGATGAATGGGTATTGCAAGCACACGAACTTGTTAGAATAGCAGGCAAAAAGGCTGAACTCCTGAAGCGCATCCGGGGAAGGAAGGATAAGATTTTTTATGACAGGTTAGGGATTGCCCATAAACACCATGCGAATAATTTAACGCTTATTAACGGAATTGGCCTGTGGATCGAAGAAAGGCTCAATATGCTTGACATATATACCTTTGATCAAATCAGCAACTTTACACCTTCAGATGTGGAAACAATATCCGAAATACTTGAGATATCTCCCGAACGAATGGACATACAGAACTGGGTTACCCAAGCCCATAGACTTAAAAAAGATAATTCACCCGTAATGTAAAGAAATTCTAATAGTTAAATAACTTATTATAAAGCCCTCCTGGCTTCTGTGACGAGTACGTTCAATGTTCATTTGAAGCTAAAGGGAGCTATCGGGATGATATTTCTCTTCAGGTTTTCGCCAGACACAACTTGTCCTGATTTACCGGCAGGCTTTCCTGCCAGTGCGAGTACTGAACATGCCAATCTTCCTTTACCTTAAGGTTTTAACCAATACAAAAATGGTTATACATCGCGATTTAAATCTGTGAATTATGTAAATTTTTTTACTAATTGTGTAATAAATAATTCGCAATTTCTTAAAAAATTTAAACAATTATATCCAAAATAATCACTTCACCAACAGCTCGACCTGTTGGTATCATCCTATAATAGCAATATATATCTGCAAATGAATGAAAAAGACAGCATCTAAACTCACAATAAAAAGTCTTCAAAAATCACCCAGCGGCATCCAGGGGTTTGATGAAATAACCGGTGGCGGGTTACCAACCGGCAG
Source organism: Bacteroidales bacterium (assembly GCA_003557765.1). Next base: position 1,194 of record PWNO01000008.1, on the reverse strand, counting down.
ACCAACCCTGGTTTGTGGCAGTGCAGGCTGCGGTAAAACACTTTTTGGAATTGAGTTTCTTGTACGGGGTGCAACCCAGTTTAACGAACCGGGCGTATTTATGTCGTTTGAAGAGACTATTGAGGAATTAACCAAAAATGTTGTATCACTCGGTTTTGATCTGGAAGATCTTGTTAAGAATAAAAAAATTGCTCTTGACTATGTTCGTATTGAGCGCAGTGAAATTGAAGAAACCGGGGAATACGATTTAGAAGGTCTGTTCATAAGACTTGCTTATGCAATTGATAATATTGGAGCAAAACGTGTTGTACTGGATACGATTGAATCACTGTTTGCCGGATTGCCAAACCAATTGATCTTACGCGCAGAACTGAGGCGTCTGTTTCGCTGGCTAAAAGATAAAGGTGTTACTGCAATCATAACTGGCGAACGTGGTGAAGAAACATTAACCAGGCAGGGTTTGGAAGAATATGTCTCTGATTGTGTTATTATGCTCGACCATCGTGTAACTGAACAGACCTCTACACGTCGTTTACGAGTCGTTAAATACCGGGGTTCAACGCATGGTACCAATGAGTATCCATTTCTGATCGATGAAAATGGGTTATCAGTACTCCCCATAACCTCCCTGGGATTGAACCATATTGTATCAAATAAAAGAATCTCAAGTGGCATACCTCTACTTGATAAGATGCTTGAAGGAAAAGGTTATTACCGCGGCAGCACCGTTCTTGTTTCCGGTACTGCCGGAGTTGGGAAAACAAGTATTGCGGCTCACTTTGCAGAAGCTGCCTGTAAACGGGGCGAGCGTGTCCTTTATTTCTGTTTCGAAGAATCTCCGAACCAGCTTATGCGCAATATGCTTTCGATCGGCATAAAATTAGAGCCCTGGGTACAGAAAGGGCTGTTACAATTCCAGGCAACCCGGCCAACATTTTATGGCCTGGAAATGCATCTGGCTGTAACTCATAAAATTGTAAATGTTTTCAAACCTGATATTGTTATTCTTGATCCCATTAATACTTTCGTTGTTGGTGATAAAGAGCACGAAGTAAAAACAATGTTAATGCGTATTGTTGATTTTCTTAAGTCAAAGCATATAACAGCTTTATTTACCAGTCTGACATCAGGCGACTGCACATTAGAGAATTCTGATGTCGGAATATCATCATTGATAGATACATGGTTATTACT
>PWNO01000037.1 GCA_003557765.1 Bacteroidales bacterium | reverse complement strand
TTAAGGCTGCCGAAGTTGCTCACGAGGTGGGCCTGGGACTCAATGCCGGACATGATCTTGACCTCCATAACCTTACCTGGTTCGCCGAAAAGGTGCCACACCTGCTTGAGGTGTCCATCGGACATGCACTGATCTCCGATGCACTGTATTACGGCCTGCAAAACACCATTCAGTTGTACCTGCGATGCCTGGAGGAAGCGGGAAGGAAGAAGTAGAAGGTAGTAAGCAGTAAACAGTAAGCAGTAAGAAGATTAAGGTTAAGGTTGAGGTTGAGTTAAAGTTACCCGGGATGCTTGTGATGTGCTAAGATATTTGGCGTGTTGCTGGGTTAAGGGGTTAAGTAGGTTTGAAGTTTGAGGTTTGAAGTTGGCCGAGGTTTTTACACACCAGTTTGTGGATATCGCAGGCCCGGACTTTTAGACCTTTCGACCTTTTGACTTTTAGACCTTTTGTCCTTTTGTCTTTTCGTCCTTTCGTCTTTAATAATATATCATGGAACTTTTCTACAGAACTTATGGTGAAGAAGGCCAGCAGCCCCTGGTGATCCTCCACGGGCTGTTCGGGATGTCGGACAACTGGGCCACCATCGCAAAAAACATTGCGGAAGAGGGTTTCGAAGTCTTTGTGCCGGACCAGCGCAATCACGGCCGATCAGGACATAGCCGCATCCACAACTATGAAGCCATGGTAGATGACCTGTTGGAGTTTTTGGATGCCCGTGAACTGCAAAAGATATTCTTGCTTGGCCATTCGATGGGCGGGAAAACAGCAATGCAGTTCGCCTTTGACTACCCTGAACGGGTGCAGAAACTCCTGGTGGCGGACATCAGTCCTTCGGCCAGTACGCACGGAAGCACGCACGTGACGATCATCGACAGGCTCCTTGACATTGACTTGTCTGCGTTTTCCAGCCGCCAGGAAGTGATGCAACACATGCAAAAGGTCATCTCCAATCCAAGGCTTCGCCAGTTCCTGCAGAAAAACCTTTATTGGAAGGACCGGGCCAACCTGGGTTGGCGCATAAACCTGGAGGCCATCAGGGAAAACCTGGAAGAAATCTTTCGTCCGGTGGAGGCAGATGACCCATTCGATAAGCCGGCACTTTTTATCAGGGGTGGGGCATCTGACTATGTGCCGGATGAAGATATCCCACGCATTGAAAAGCTATTCCCGCGAGCAAAGATCAGCACAATTTCTAACGCCAGCCACTGGTTGCATGCTGAAGAGCCGGAACAGTTTGAACGGGAAGCCATCTACTTCCTGGAACACGGGTAGGGAATTGAAAAATGAAAAATGAAGAAAGGAGGAGGCGAGGCGTTAAAGCACAAAACCCTCTCCCTTGTAGAATTCCAGGGTCTTGCTCAGAAAGACGAATTCATACATGGCCTGCAGTGCGTTGACTTCAGCCCTGTTGAGTCTGGCCTTGGCTTCGTTGTATTCGATGGTGCTGCTGATGCCCAGGGTAAAGCTTTCTTCTGCATATTGATACGACTCCCGGGCTGCTTCCAATACGGTAGCATTGCTCTGGTAATTTTTCCATGCGCCCATAGCATCAGACCAGGCTTCATACACAATTTGTGAAAGCTCCTTTTTGCGCTGCTGATAGTTAATATGAGACCTGTCCAGGTCGATGCGTGCGTGCTGTATCCTGTTGCGGCTTTGCCATCCATTAAACACAGGAATGGTAATGGAGAGTTGTACGGAGCGGTAATAGTTTTCCTTTAACTGGTCTGCATAGGGAACGGTTTCCGGCAAGGGCCCCTCATTGTTTAACATGCCTATTCCTGTTACTGATGCCACGTTTTTTAATGGGATGCTGTTAGCGTTGTTTTCAGGGAAACGTTTAAATGCTTCTGAATACCTGGAACCGAGTGCAGCGTGGATGCTTAAAGTCGGGTAACGCTCTCCCTTGCGGATGTTTAGTCCTTTTTCCGCCATTTCGATGCGCTGCCGTGCGGCATTTACGGAAGGTTCGATGCGCAGGGCCTTTTCCACCACCCGGTCAGGCTCCATGTGGAGCTGTTGCTCATCAGCTGCCACTGCAGGCCTTTCGATCCGGAAATCCTTCCCGGGATCCAGCTCAAGCAGGTAGATGAGCTCAAGATAAGCCATACGCAGGCTGTTTTCCATGCGGGTGAGCCGGGCTTCATCTTCAGCAGCAATTGCCTTCATGTCTAGCAGGTCACCGCGGGACACGGTGCCGCCGTCAAACAGGATCCTGGTTTTTTCTGCCTGATCCCGCGACAAAGCAACCTGCTCTTTGGCGACATCCAGCATGTCCTCAAAATAGAGGATCTGCAGGTAAGCGTTGGCAATGGTTAATGTCAACATGTTTTCAATGTTCCGGGTATCATGCCGCAGGGCGGTCTGGCGTGCCGTGTGGTAACGGATAGCGTTGATGTTTCGGAACCCGGCAAACAGGTTAAGGCTGCTATTGGCCGCCATGCTTTGGGAAGCGATGCGCTCGGTAAAAAATTCGTTGGTGACCTCATCGATGCTGCGTCCGAAGTTGAAGGAGGTCTGGCTACCCAGGTTTAAGGAGGGCAGGGCATTAGCATAGCTCTGGTTCAGATCGTGCCGGGCACGCGACTCTTCCAAAAGCTGATGCCGGATCTCCAGGTTATTCTCCAGGGCGTGGTCGAGGCAGTCCTGCAGGCTCCAAACCTCTTGTGCCTTTGCACCCAGGACGGAAAAAATCAATAATAGCGCGGTGAACTTCAATGTCTTCATGTGTTAATATTTTTTCAACTAATTGGTTATCTGGCGTTTGTGTTTTCAGGGGAACTGCTGTTGGCTATTTGCTCTTGGATTTCTTGCAAATAGCCAACAGCTAAAAGCCAAAAGCCTGCTTACTTCTTACTTCCCCCATCTGGGACAACAGTGAGAAATCAACAAATATGCCAGTGAGTGTAATGGTCACACAATCAGCAAGAAAGAAGCTTTTCCTGGTGAGAAACCGGAAATAAGGTGTTCGATAGCCTACAAAAAGCGTTCGTGTGCGAACACCATTTGACTTAAAAGTGGAGGGTGAACTTCGTCTCGTGGTGGGGGTTTGATTTTACTGTGATGTTGCCTTTATGGAGTCGCATGATCTCACGGGCGAGACTCAGGCCGATTCCTGAACCTTCTTTTTTGGAGGTGAAGAAAGGCACGAAGATCTGTTCCAGGTTGTCAGGTTTGATCCCGTGGCCGTTGTCGCTGACCGAAATGTTGATATGGTTTGGGCCTGCCTCAATGCCCAGCACTTGTATCTTCGGGTTTTCCGTTTCGCTGACGGCATGGATAGAGTTGATCACAAGGTTGATCAGCACCTGTTCGATCAGGTCAGGGTCTGCCGTGAGCATAAGACCATGGGGGAGCACCTTGTAGACACATTGAATGTGTTGTGCCTCGATCTTGGGTTGGAGCAGCTGTTCCACATTGTCAAAAAGCTGCTGCACTTCAAAATGCCGGAAGCTGGGCTTGGGAATACGGGTGAGGTTGCGATATACCTGTACGAAATTCAGCAAACCCTGGCTGCGACGTTCAATCGTGTTGAGCGCACTTTGCGCACTTTCCACATCGTCTTCATCAATATCCTGCCTGAGGTGCACACTTTCTTCGTCGATAAGCAACCCTTTGACCGTCGAGGAAAGGGAGACGATTGGCGTGATGGAATTCATGATCTCGTGGGTCAGCACACGGATCAGTTTTTGCCAGGAGTCCATCTCCTTGGCTTCTAGTTCGGTGTGTATGTTCTGCAGGGAAACGAGCACGTAGTCATCACCCTGCATGCGAAACTCCGTGGCCCTGATCGATAGCTGCATCAGCTCGTTATCGTGGAACACCTTCATCAGCTCACTTTCTCCTGCCTTGATGGATTGCAGCTTTTCCGCCAGGTTGTCATCCACTTTTTTCAGCTCGTCAATGAAACGGATGTTGCTGATGCGAAACATTCGCTTGAAGGCGTTGTTCAGCATGTTTACCGATCCATCCTTCTTATAGACTATGATGGCGTTATTCACGTGCTGCACCACGGTCTGCAGGTAGTTGAAGTGTTCTTCCTTGGCCGCACGGGTTTTCTGAAACTCGCCGATCACTTCATTAAAGACCTTGTTCAGGTCATCAAAGCTTTTGCCCAGTCCTTTATCCGCAAAAGTGGAGGTGAAGTCGCTGTGGCGGATGGTTTCAAAAAATACCGATAGCTTCCTGTTGGTGCGCTCCACATAGCTGACCAGGCTTACAATTTGCAGGATGATCAGCATGCCCAGGATGAAGGTGCTGATCAGGAAGCCGGGGCGATCCGCCAGCATCAGCAATACCACCACGGAAAGCATGATCAGCACAATGCGGCTGACCACCACGAAACGGAAATTTCTAAAGCTCATACTTTTCGATTCGACGGTAAAGAGAAGCCCGGGTAATGCCCAGCTCCTTGGCTGCCTTACTGATGTTACCCCCGTGCTTGTCGATCACCTTCCGGACAAGCATCTTTTCCGTTTCTTCCAAATTTGTGGCCGACTCGGGAAGGTCCGGCTCCTCTTTTTCCTGCTGCTGCCCAATGAAAAAGTCAGTCGGCTGCAGAATATTGGAGTCACTCATGATGACGGCGCGTTCCACGGCATGCTGCAGTTCGCGGATGTTGCCGGGCCAGTGATGCTTCTCGAGCCTCTTCAGGGTGTTGGTATGCAGCCGCTTGTTCGGCATTTTGTATTTTTTGCAGTAAACTTCCAGGAAGTGGTTGACCAGCAGTGGGATGTCCTCCTTCCGCTCACGTAATGGCGGCAGGTTGATCTCCACAGTATTGATGCGGTATAAGAGGTCCTGACGAAATTTTCCCTCTTCCACCATCTGGTATAGCGGCATGTTCGTGGCACAAATCAGTCGTACATCAACCGGTATTTCTTTGACCGAACCCAGACGGACCACGTTGCGGTTCTGGATCACGCTCAGCAGCTTCGACTGAAGTGGCAAACTCAGGTTACCGATCTCATCAAGGAAGATGGTACCCTTGTTGGCCGCTTCAAAACGCCCAGGGCGGTCTTCCTTGGCGTCCGTAAAAGCCCCTTTCTTATACCCAAACAATTCACTCTCAAACAGGGTTTCACTGATGGCGCCCAAGTCCACACTGATAAACACATCATCCTTGCGCTGTGATGCACGGTGTAATGCCCGGGCAATCACTTCTTTACCTGTGCCGTTCTCTCCAAGGATCAATACATTGGCATCGGTTACCGCAACCTTCTGTACGGTATTCAGAACCTTCAGCATGGCTTGCGATTCACCCACAATATGACTGTAGGGCTGGTCGCCCTGCTCCATGAGGAACTTCTGCTTGGAGCGCAGATCCTGCAACTCTTTCCTGGAACGCTGGGTTTCCAGTGTGGTGGTAATGGTCGCCAGCAACTTTTTATTGTCCCAGGGTTTAAGCAGGAAATTGGTTGCGCCCTCCTTTACTCCCTGTACCGCCAGCTCAATGTCACCATAAGCGGTAATGAGGACAACCGCAATGGTGGGATCAATCTCCAGGATTTTGTTGAGCCAGTAAAAACCCTCTTTGCCACTGGTGGCGTCCCTGGAAAAGTTCATGTCCAGCAGCATCATATCATAATTGTCGTTTTTCAGCAACATCGGAATGTTGTTGGGGTCCTTGTCTGTGTGTACCACTTTGATGTGCTGCTTAAGAAATAGCTTTGCGGCCAGTAACACATCTTCATCATCATCGACAATCAGCAACTTGGCATCCATTTTACTCATAAGCATGGGTTTTTATAAGTATTTTATCCGGTTGGCTGTCAGGCAAAGATAAAATTTATAATAATAGGTCTGTATCCCCTGCGTGAATAAAAAACATTTTATATTTTTATCGTCCACACAAGTAAATCAGCACATTTAAAACAGTACTTATGAGCAATAAATCATTTGCTGCGGGCATGCCCCGCAGGCGTTTTCTGGAGCTGGGACTGAAAAGCGGCATTGCACTTGCAGTGACACCTCCCATTTTAACCCACATGGCTTCGTGCAGCAGTCCGATGGCGCCGGTCGGTCCGGGGCTGAATATGGACAAAGGCACCCTGGATAAAGTCATTGCCAAGGCCCTGTCGCAGGGCGGCGACTTTGCCGATGTATACCTTGAAAACAGGAACTCGCGCCAGATCGTGATGGAAGAGTCTCGATTCAAGAGCGGCCTTTATGGCATCAGCCAGGGCGGCGGTGTACGCGTCATCTCCGGCGACAAGACCGGCTATGCCTATACCGATGAGATCACCGAAGAAAACCTGATGCGTGCAGCCGAAGTTGCATCGTATGTGGCGCGTAACGGCAAACACATCCAACCGGTGAACATCGAAACCGGCAAGCGTGAATCTTTTGTTACCGTGCAAAGGCCCTTGCAGGACATTGCTGATACCAGCCGCATTGAGATCATGGAGCGAGCCAACCAGGCGGCGCTCGATTATGACTCACGTATCAGGATGGCCATCATTGAATACAACGATCAGATCCGCAGCCGTGTGATCGCCAACAGCGAAGGGCTCTACCTGCGTGATGAGCTGCCGCTGCTCTTCTTTATCGTACAAACGATGAGCGACGATGGCACCAACCGCCACATGTCGCGCGAACGAATAAGTGAACACAGCGGCTTTGAACTGTTCGAAAAAGACAGCCCGGAAGCGGTTGCACAACGTGCAGCCCGTGAGTCCATTGCCATGCTGGAGGCTGAAGATGCACCCGCCGGAACGATGGACGTCGTCATGGAGAATGGATTTGGTGGGGTGTTGATCCACGAGGCGGTCGGTCATCCGCTGGAAGCAGACAACATTGCACGGGGCATCGGTGCTTTCACAGGCAAGATGGGTGAAAAGGTGGCCACCGACGTGTTTACCATGGTCGATGACGGCACCCTGCCAAACTACCGGGGTACGATCAACTTTGATGACGAAGGTACGCAGGCGCAACGCAACGTGCTGATCGACAAGGGGGTATTACAGGGTTACATGACCGACATCCTCAGCAGCAAGCAGCTGGACATGGCGCGCACCGGAAACGGAAGGCGCGAATCTTTCCGCCACTATCCCATCCCAAGGATGACCAATACCTTTATTGAACCCGGAAAAGATAGTCCCGAAGACATCCTCGCAGACACCAAATCCGGTATCTACGTCCAAAGCCTCAGCGGCGGCAGCGTAAACCCGGTGACTGGGGTGTTTAACTTTACCTGCCGCGAAGCATATCTGATCGAGAATGGCCGCAAAACCACTCCGGTGAAAGGTGCCACCCTGATCGGCTCGTGCATGGGGGTCATCTCCAACATCGATGCCGTGGCCAATGACCTGGCATTCGGACCAGGGATCTGTGGCAAGGGTCAGATGGCAGAAGTTACTGCCGGGCAGCCCACCGTACGTATACGTGGCATTAACGTGGGAGGCAGCAGGGCCTGACGCAAGGCTTCAGCAAAGCAGTTTATAAACGATTCAAAAAAAGACAATCATGGATTATAAAGTATTAGCAGAAAAACTGGTTAACAGGGGTTTGCGTCGGGGAGCAGATGAAGTGGAAGTGTACTTGCAGACCAGCCGCAACCTTTCAATCCGGGTTCGCCAGGAAGACCTTGAAACTATTCAGGAGGCTGACACGGGTGGCGTTGGTTTTCGTGTCATCGTGGATGGCGGCATGGGATTTAGCCATAGCAACGATTTAAGCGAACGTTCGCTGGATGACACCCTGGAAAGGGCCATCGCATTTGCCAAACTGACCACGCCGGATGAATACAATGCACTGCCGGGTGAGCAGGCCCACCAGGAGGTGGAGGGGCTCTATGACCCGGAGATCGCCAGGGTGCCAATAGACAAAAAAATTGACATGGCCCTGCAACTGGAAGCACTGGCCATGCAGGATGAACGCATCAAAAACAGCTCAGGAGCATCTTTCGGGGAGCGCGAATCGCGGATGTTCATTGCCAATTCCCGGGGTTTGTCCAAGAGCTATCAGGCTGGATCGTGCTCCATCGGGGTAGGGGTGGTCGCAGAAAAAGGCGATCAGCGTCATACTGGAAGCGAATTCTGCTCGCGCCGCTTCTTTGCAGACCTGGAGTCGCTTGAAAGCATCGCAGCGGAAGCCGCGAAGAAGGCCTACGAGATGCTGGACCCACAGATGGTCCCCACACAGCGTGCCAGCGTGATCTTCGATCCGGCCGTGGCCAGGTCGATTATCGGGGGCATCATTACAGCCATCAACGGAAACAGGGTACAACAGGGGGCAAGCTTCCTTAAGGACTCCATGGATGAACAGTTCGCCTCAGCGCTGCTGACCATCGTGGATGATGGCCTGCGGCCCAAAGGGCTCGGCAGCAAGCCTTTCGATGGTGAAGGGGTGCCCACTGCCACCCGGACCCTGGTGGAGAAAGGAATTCTTAAGGGATTTCTCTACAATACTTATGCGGCCAACCGGGCAGGCGTGGAAAGCACGGGTAATGCTTCAAGGGGCGGATTTACCAGTCTGCCGGGCATCAGTACGCATAACCTCTATGTGGAAGCCGGTCCGCACAAGGCAAAAGACATCATCGCCAACACCAGTCGTGGCATCTTACTGAAAGGAGTTACCGGTTACGGCATCAACCCGGTAAACGGTAATTACAGTGGTGGTGCCAGTGGGTTCTGGATCGAAAACGGACGCATCGTACATCCCGTCCAGGGACTTACCATCGCAGGTAGTGCAAGCGACATACTCAATGACATCGACATGATGGCCGACGACATCGACATGAACAGGTCCTTTACGGCGCCTACTTTCCGTATCCGTGAGATGCAGATCGGCGGGGCGTAAACAACCAGGAGTAAGGCGATGATTTTTAGCTGTAATCTGTTATCTTGGGGATGGCAGATTACAGTTTTATATTTCTGTTGCCTGACCTGTTGAGCAAGTGAAAATCGAATACTGTGCCACAACCGATAGCAGCACTGAAGATGGGTGGTTGTGTTCCGGAAAACATAAAGCAAAACCTGGTTTTTGATGTGCTATTCGATCGCTTTCATAGAAAAGAGAGCTGGCAAGCTGGCTGCGCGCTACCAGGGCATCCTTCCGCCTGGGTGGAAAGCGCAGCTTGCCGCTGAGGACAGGGAGGGTGATGCCTTACCCACCTACTACTTTGTGAGTGGCTTTGCACATCCAGATCTGCCGGTTTTTTGTCACGATGGCATGATGCTGGCCAGCTGGGGACTGATCCCGCACTGGGTCAAAGACCGTGAACTGGCGGGTAAACTCCGGAACGGTACCCTGAATGCAGTCGGTGAGACAGTTTTTGAAAAGCCATCCTTCCGCAAAAGCATCCGGACCCAACGCTGCCTGCTGCCTGTTGATGGTTTTTTTGAATGGCGCGCACACGATGGCAAGAAATATCCCTACTTCATCTATCCCGATGGCGACGAAGTGTTCAGCCTGGGTTGCCTGTATGACCTGTGGACAGACAAGGCCACCGGGGAGATGATCCAGAGCTTCAGCATCATTACCACACCGGCAAACCCTTTACTGGCCATCATCCACAACCAGAAGAAAAGAATGCCGCTGATCCTGCCCAAGGATGCAGAAGCCGTGTGGGTGGATCCAGACACACCCCAAAAGATGGTAAAAGAGATGATTCAGCCTGCAGGTGATGAGGTTATCCGAGCACACCCGGTTTCGCGCAAACTCAACTATGCGCGCCAGGACAGGAATACGCCTGAAGCCATTGAGCGGGTCAAATACAGCGAGCTCCCGGATTTATAAATATGCGCTGATTCGCATCCAAAGGCTTAAAGGCTGCTGTTAAAACAACTGGCTTCCGACTGTGTGGATGAGGATGAATCCGATGGCTCCGCCGAGCAGGCCAAGGATAAGGACCGGGATCAGATTCTTTTTCAGCAGTTCGCCCTCCATGCCTGTAAGTCCGACCGTTGCACAGGCGGCAATGATGTTGTGTACGCCAATCATGTTTCCGGCGGCACCGCCAAAGTTTTGCAGGCTTATAGCGAGCATCCGCGATATCTCGGTTTGTTCTGCTACGGCATATTGAAACAGGGAAAACAGCATGTTGGACACGGCGTTGGAGCCGGCCATGAAGGTGCCCAGAATGCCGGCAAAGGGACTGATCAGGGGCCACAGGATACCGGTCTTGTCTGCCACATAAGCTGCCATGGCCAGGGGCATGCTGATGAGTTGATCCGGGTTGTTGCCGGATTGCATCATCAATCGGACCATTGGCACGGCAAATACCAGGGCGATGGCAGGCCCTTTGACCCGTTGCAACGTATCTGACCAGGCTTTGCTGACCTGGCTGCCCGACATCCTGAAAAGGGGGATGCTTAGCAAGGCTACCAGCATAAATGGCAGTACCCCGGGATTATATAATGGTCCGAAGCTAATATCCACACTGGTGCCGAAGACAGCTTTGGCATCCAGGCTATGTGTGGCCAGCCAGTCCCCTATGGATAGTGCCCGCAGCCGGGTGATGATCAGCAACAGGCCGATCAGGACGTAAGGGATCCAGGCTTTGCGGATGGAAAATGGTGGAGTTCCTGTTGGTGCCTCCATTTTGATGGCGCCGGTCCAGGTTGGCTCCCAGCGATCAGGGTGGTCAAAGTCCCAGGTTTTTCGTGGGACAAGAAATCCACGCCGCGTGGCTGGGATGACGATCAGCAACCCCAGCAATCCGCCAATAATCGAAGGAAACTCCGGCCCCAGGAAAGCGGCAATGAGCACATAGGGGATCACAAAGGAGGCTCCGGCAAAAAGGGCATAAGGCCAAATGCGGAGCCCTTCGCGCATGCTCTTGGTCTTTCCGAAAAAACGGGTTAACATGCCGGTCATGATCAGTGGCACAAACAGACCAGGCACCATGTGCAGGATAGATGTCCAGAGCCCGACGTGCCGCACAAAGCCTTGGTAGGTCATGCCGTCGGCGGCTATGGCTGCTTCAATGGCAGGCAGATTCAGTGAGGTGCCTATGCCGATGAGCGTGGGTGTGCCGATGGCGCCAAAGGAGACTGCTGTACTGTTGGCGATGAGTGCTACCATTACCGCTGCCAACGCCGGGAAGCCCAGAGAGAGCAAGAGAGGTGCTGCCAGTGCTGCAGGCGTGCCAAAGCCGGCAGTTCCTTCGAGAAAGCTGCCAAACAGCCAGGCAATGATAACGGCCTGCACGCGCTTGTCGGGCGATATGCTTGTAAACCCTTTGTTGATGACCCCGATGGCACCACTTTCGCGCAAGGTAAAAAGCACCGCCAGTGCACCCATCACGATCAAAAGGATGTCTGCCGCAATCGACAGTCCGCTGAAGATGGCCGCAGCGATCCAGTTTGTGGGCATTCCCCAGACGAGTGAAGCCAATAGCAGGGTAATGGCAAAAGATACGGGCATGGCCCGGGTGGCAGGCCAGCGAAAGCCTGCCATCAGCACCAGGATGGTGAGTATGGGAATGAAGGCCAGGAGGGCAAGCAGTCCGTCTGACATCGCATGAGGGCTGAAGTGGATAAATCTTTGATTTGATTAAAAAACAAAAGTATCGCCCGGTTTGTTTAGCAGTTGTACAATCAATAACAATTTAGCAATCAATAACAACCCAGGCCATGGCAAAAATTGCATTTTTCTCTACACAAACATATGACCGTCGCTTTTTTGAAAACGTTTCAAAGCATCATCAGTTTGAGTTTTTCGAAACCCGGCTAAAAAAGAATACGGTGAAGCTGGCGAATGGCTTCGATGGCGTATGTGTGTTTGTTAACGACAGGGTGAATCAGGAAGTGCTTAAGGCATTATCTGATATGGGGGTAAAGCTCGTAGCCCTGCGTTGTGCGGGGTTTAACAATGTGGATTTGAAGGCCGCTGAGAAATATGGTGTCCGGGTAATGCGCGTACCTGCCTATTCACCGGAGGCGGTGGCCGAACACGCCATGGCGCTGATCATGACCCTGGCCCGCAAAACCCATAAGGCCTACAACCGGGTGCGTGATGGCAACTTTTCCCTGGATAAGCTCACCGGTTTTAATATCCACGGCAGGACCATCGGGGTGGTGGGCACCGGCAAGATCGGCCAGGCCTTTATTCGGATCGCACGCGGCTTCGGTGCCAGAGTGATTGCCTATGACAAGTATCCCGCAAAGGAGTCGGAAAAACTGGGTGTGGAATATTTAACTTTTGATAAGGTGCTGGCCGACAGCGACATCCTCAGCCTGCATTGCCCGCTTACTCCAGATACCGAGCATCTCATCAACAGCGCATCCCTGAAGAAGATCAAAAAAGGCGCGATGCTGGTGAACACGAGCCGTGGCAAGCTGGTCGACACTGCAGCCGTAATCGATAGCCTGAAAAATGATCACCTGGGGTCGCTGGCCATCGACGTATATGAGGAGGAAGAAAAGCTCTTCTTCCGCGACCTCAGCGAACTGATCATCCGCGATGACCAGATCGCGCGCCTGATGCTCTTCCCCAACGTGCTGATCACTGCGCATCAGGGCTTTTTTACACACGAGAGCCTTCAAGAGATCACCAGAACCACCCTGCAAAACTTTGATGACTTTAAAAAGGGACGTGATTCTGAAAACGAGGTGAGCTGTAAGCTGCTGAAGAACTGCTGAGGCGTTTGCACCGGACACCAGAAAACATGTGGCCGGTGCATGCCTCAGGTTTTATTCTTCCAGCAATGACCGCAGCTCTTCTACCTGGTTGAGCAACAGCTGTATCATTTGCTCTTGTTTGTCAATCATCTCCTGCTGCTCCTGCACGGCTTTTACCAGTGGCACCACGAATTCAGCATAACGAAGCCCATATAATCCTCCTTTGTTTTGTGGTGCATCTACGCCACTGAAATCATAACCAACAGCCTTTGCCGCTGCTTCCACCTCCTGGGCCACAAACCCTGTATAGCGGATGGCCATTTTTTCGTTCCTTGCCTGAATGTCGGCTGCACTTGCGTTGGCAAAAAGATCGCCATGTTCATCCAGTGAGTTGGTTTCTCCTAAATGATTTGATAAAGCATTTGTTTCCAGATTATAGGTTACAGGGCGCAATTTCTGGATGAATTCCAGTCCTGCCACATCCGTTTCAATGTTGCGTTTATAGCGCTCGTCAGAGAGATTGGTCCACGCAGCAAAACCACCAATGCTGGTAACGCTGCTGTTGCCAATGCGAACCATGTTATTGGCTGTGGTTATGGCTTGGTATCCAATGGCTGTCACATTGGTGGCATTGTCGAATTGAGCATTGGCTGCAAACCCAATAAATGTGCCATAGCTGATGTTGGTATGTGCACTGCCAGCTATATATCCGATGGCTGTATTTCCTTCGCCTGTGGTATTGTATAAAAGGGTGCTTAGCCCTGTGGCCGTATTGCCATGGCCTTCTGTGTTATTGCCCAGGGCTGCTGCTCCAAGGGCTGTATTAAAACTCCCCAGTTGATTGGATTCAAGGGAAAGGCCACCGATAGCCGTATTTGCAAATCCTGTATTGTTTGCTGGGTCTGAACTGCCAATAAGGGCACTATATCCCACGGCAGTATTGTATGTGTCTTCCCCGGAAGTTGTATTGTTGGCATTTCGCATGGCGTAATAACCTATGGCCGTGTTTTTGCTGTTGGATATATTGCTTCTAAGTGCCTCCAGGCCTAGGGCTGTATTTTGATCGCCGTTGTAATTCAACATAAGGGCCCCCCCCCCGATGGCTGTGTTATCACTTCCTTCGGTATTAAAAGAAAGGGCCATTATTCCGACAGCGGTGTTAAGTTCGCCTGTAGTGTTATTATAAAGTGTCACAGGTCCGTGGGCTGTATTGCCCTCGCCTTCAGTGTTAAAATGTAATGAATATGACCCGATGGCAGTGTTAAATTCACCTGTGGTATTATTAACAAGGGCTTCTAAGCCCAGGGCGGTGTTTGTTTCCATTGCGCCACTGCCTCTTCCCACAGTAAGTCCGTGAATAACGGCATCCTCTTCACCGGTAATATATCCAGCATCTGCGTGATCACCCCAGGAGTGGGCTTCATTCCAATCATCAATGTGGTCTTCCACCGTGTCACCCCAGTCAAAGGCATCATTCCATCTGTCAATGTCAGTGTCTTCAATGCCAGCGGCGGGACTAGCTGCAAACAGGGGATCTATTTCGTCGGTGATATAGTCCTCCACAGCATGATCGCCCCAGGCAAATGCAGCATTCCAGTTGTCAATGTGTGTGGCTTCAATGTCAGCGGCGGGACTTGCCACAAATAGCGGATCCGATTCTTCGGTCAGGTAGTCTGCCAGGGCATGGTCGCCCCAGGAGAAGGCTTCGTTCCAATCGGCTAAATTGAGTTCCGGTGTGTCGATCAGGTCATCATAGCTACCAGAGGTCGCCACAGCTGCAAGATCCGCAAGATCCGGCTTGTCTTCAATGTCGTCCCAGGCGGGGCTCCAGTCGATGCTGTGGTATAGCCCTTCATGATCGCCCCAGGAGTAGGCTTCCTCCCAGTTGTCAATGTGTGTGGCTTCGATGCCGGCAGCAGGTGAGGCCATAAACACAGGGTCGGTCTCTTCCAGGCCTTCGGTGGCCGTTTCCGCTGTTTTTGCGTGTAAGGCATAAGGCACGCTGAGCACCTGGCTCACCCCTGCAATGGTATAGCTTGCCCCGCCCTGCAGGTCGGTCTCTGTCTTGATAAAATACATGTCCGTGCCCCAGTCTATCTCTTCAAAACTCCCGGATATTTCGGTGCCACCACCGATTTCCAAAGATACCAGGCCGTTGGCATTGGTTGAAGGGAAATGCCGCTCTACATAAACGGCTGTGCCGTCGGCAGCTCCCTGAAGGATGCTGATCTGCATGCCTATTTCCTGGTTTACAACCAGGTTGTTGTCCGTGTCCCGGATCACAGACTGGTAACTCATGCGATGGGGGACCTGTGCCGTCACAAGTACGGCAATCAGTAACAGGCTTAAAAATGTAGTTAGTTTCTTCATGGCTAATGGATTTTTAAGATGCTGAATGTTTTGATTGTGTTGTTTTCATGGGTGATCCTTAAAAAATACAGTGCAGGATCCAGGGCACGCATGGAGATGAAGGTCTGCACATCTTCAATGCCTGCCTCCCTGAGAAGCCTGC
>PWNO01000236.1 GCA_003557765.1 Bacteroidales bacterium | reverse complement strand
CGATTTCCCACCCTATCCATAATTCCTGGTTTACGTCGATGGCATAAGGCTCGATCAATTCCACTTCTGCCCAGTCTTCTTCAGTCACTTCGAGTTCCTGGCTTAACATTATCTCCGGCTTATTAATATCACCTTGCCAGATCATGGCAGCACCGCTCGCTGGCTGATCATTCATGAAGATGCGAATGCCGGCAACAACCCATCCGTTATATATTATTAGGTTTTCAGGCATCCAGCGAATGGCCGTGTACCAGGTCGAACCGCTGCCACCGAGCCCTATTGCGTTGTCGTTTATGCCACTTTGCCAGTATTTGATCCAGTTACCGGCATTCTTTTCGGCGGGTTCCGGAAAATGGCCGGCGTTTGTTGAACTTGACAGCTGTATTGCTTTATCTTTCTTTTTGTTTTGATTAACAGGGTTCGGAAAATGAAGCTTGCCTGTTTCGATGTTCACCCCGTTAGATATTACCCGGGATGCTCCCAAGCTTGTCTCTCTAAGTGTTTTTGCGATGTGACCGGCCGGTAACATGGTGATGATGGCGTCGCTGAGCGGCTCCCCGGCCTGGTTTGTTACATTAAATGTTACTTCCTGCATGTCTTCGGCTGTCATTGCCCTGAACTCAACCTGGACCAGCAGGTTGTGCGTCACATTGTTAAGGTGAAGTCTTGTTGCAGTATGATTTTCGACAATCTGACCGTTGATAGCCCATTCCTTTATGACGAAACCGTAATTTGGCATGGCATTGAACACGATGTCAGCACCATTGGGGAGCAAAGTACCGGAGGTGATTGCTTCGTCATTAGCTTCGGCAGATAAGGTTCCGCCAAAATTATCAACCACACTGTAGGAGATGATGTTATGGTCGCCGAGTGTTAGTCGGGCCTGGATATTCCAGTCGCCGCCCAGGTTATAATCCGTAAGGGGCATCCAGCTCTCGTTATCATCAACATCCAAGCGTATCATGTTGCCTTTGCCATCGTGGTTGGTCTGGTTGTCGAGCGAAGCTGAAGAAACGCCTTGGCCCGGATCATCATATTCGGCGCCGATCCATAGTTCCATTTCGGGGTCAAACTGCACAGCCTCATCGAAGACGACTTCTATCCAGCTTGACAATGGAGGTGTAAACTCCTGGTGTGCAATTTCCTGTAAGTTTTCTTGTGAGTCACCCTGCCAAACTTTAATAGCGGCATTGGTTGGCGGGTTATCTACATACAGCCTGACTGATGCTATATCAAAAACCTGGTAGGCCGAAAAGTCTTCCGGTTCAAAGCGTGCAGCTATTTGGTAAACACCGCCAGAGCCAAGACCAACGGATGTCTCATGCAGGCCATCGTCCCAGTGCAGCCAGTCGGTGATAAATATTGCGTCTTCAAGGAAATCGAAGGATACCGTTTGGCTTGCAGCATGACGTGAAATGTTTGACAATGGCTTGTAAGTCTCCTTGCCTGCCCACGAGAGCATGCTGGGTGTTGACAGGTCGGAAAAATAGGTTTGATTGGTTGATCCCGGAAACGGTGTTTCGGCCGAGTTGATGTTCCCATAAGATGCCGGCGGACCGTATGGGTCGGTATTGGCACCGGCGGAAACGGGATACATCTTTTGCGGATGGCCCACATTTACGGAATTGCCTGATGTAGCTACTTCCTTGTGCACATGATAAATGATCATTCCCTGGCCCGGGATATGCGCATCAAAGCCAATGTAGTGCCGGTTTTCGAGCAGGTAATACTCGCCCGGTGTGCTGGTGTTGATACGGTAGAAGCTGTTGCTGTTTTCTGCGGCGTTTTGGAGTATCACATTACCGGGTTGGTTCAGGATGTTGGCTTCAGCCCAGTTGTATGTATAAACCTTTGTGTAGGCGTTGTGGTGTGCGGGTGTGGCACCCCCGTTGTTCCAGGTGCCGCCGGCCATCATGTCCCATGAGCCTGTGCCGGAAAATGCACCTCCAGAACCGCTACCATCGGTATCGTAATAATCGGGTGCACCAAATACATGGCCAAGCTCATGGCCTATGACACCAATTCGGGTAATGTTGGTCCCGGAGTTTCCGCGAAGCTCGGGCGAACATGCATACCGGCTGATCCACACGCCATCCAACTGCACCGGGTCAATGCTCCAGGCATGCGACCAGATAGTGTTTGACCCGCCACCGGCCTCCTCACCATGACCGGCAAAGATCATGTAAAAACCATCCACCCAGCCGTTACCGGTGTTGTCATACTCAGCATAATTAACATCGGGGTTGGCCAGGTGAACAGCCTCGGTAGCCAATTGCCGTGCGCCATTCCAGGTAGAACCATAATGAGCCATGTTGTGTTGTGCGGTATAGGGGCCAACCACATCTACCGTCAGGTCGAACTGCCCATACGAATTTTCAAGGTAATAATCCCTTACGCTGCCGGTAGCTCCCCCAATGGTGTAATTCAGCTGGTTAAACAACGCATCAAATTCCTCTTGAGTTTTGGTAAAGGGCTTATCAGGCGTTTCCATCAAAATACACACCAATGTTGCCTCGCCAATGGTTGGGAATGCACGCGATTGCGCATCATCGCGCATTTCCCATACCGACAGCATCATTTCCACTTGCCTGTCGCTAAAAAACAATGCTTTTGGCGTTTTTTCCAGGAAGGCTGACTCCTCCGCGGTGCGTTTTTCGGGTTCTGACACCCGGATACCCGAAAAAACCAGGTCGCCATGGTCATCTTTTACGGCATATTCATAATATCCTTCGTTGGTTACCAAGATGGTATATCCGTCAAGAGTTTCGGCCCAGTTAACTTTTTCATCGCCTTTCAATTGAATAGTAAGTGTTGTTCCATCGGGCTGAGTAAACTCTACGAGGTGCGGATAAGCCGGTACAGCACGTGCCGAAAACACGCAAAACATCATTAATATAGAAAGAATAAATGCGGTGAATAGTCTTTGTTTGGTAAAATTACTGGGAATAAAAGATTTAATTGTAATGTGGGGGAAATGCATTTTTTGTGAAATTTCTAAAACAGTTACTATTTTTTTATTGAATTCAGATAATCAATTGCTTCCTGGCTTCTATCGGCCGCGTTGCGTGCAATGATTCCGGAACTGATCAGCTCGCCTGACGCATCCCGGCTTGCATATTCATAATATCCATGTTCATTCATTAACAGGTAATATCCATCAGATGTCCGGGCTGTATGCTTATGCTCATCACCCTGTAAGTATATTTCCAAAACATAGCCATCAGGAAGTTCGTAATGAATGAGCCCGGGGTAAGCGGGCACTTTCATTGGCAGGTCATTGCTTTCATTGCCAGGGCTATCATGATCGTGCCTAAATATTTTTCTATCTATTCCGGTGTTTGTGGTGATGCAGTTTATCTGTACGATTTTGCCAACCATACAGATGCTCATCATATCCTTTATGACTGCATATGTAAGATTGACGGGTAAGCTGTCGGCAGGTTCAATGTCGAACTGATCTAAGTTTACCGGTTCGAGGCGTTCTCCTGTTGAAAGCAAGATGATCCAGCCACAACCGTCTAAGCCTGAATAATCAACTATCAGCGCATCCTCGCCGCCCTCGCATCTTTCATCCGGGCAAGCTGTCAGCAAAAACACCATACCAATGAGCAGCCACAACCGTGGCAGGTTTCGCATTGTATGGTCAGGAATTCGCATGGACACTATCCGGTTAATTCGTTTATCTTTTCCAGCTCATCTCTACTGAAATCAAGGCTTTCGAGGGCTTTGAGGTTGTTTTCAAGCTGCTCTTTGCTGCTGGCGCCAATCAGCACCGATGTAACCATTTCGTTATTCAGCAACCAGGCAATGGCCATCTGTGCAAGGCTTTGCCCGCGGCTTTTGGCTATATCGTTGAGCTTGTGAACAGTTTTCCGTTTTTCTTCGGTGATCTCTTCTTTTTTCAGGAAGCCCGATGGTTTGGCAGCCCGCGAGTCTTCGGGTATTCCAACGAGGTACCTGTCGGTGAGCAATCCTTGAGCAAGTGGTGAATAGGCAATGCAACCAACACCGT
>PWNO01000146.1 GCA_003557765.1 Bacteroidales bacterium | reverse complement strand
GACTCCATCCGCTACTATTCATCCTATCTTCCCACCATCTACAAAGTGATTTTTGACCAGACGAATGAGCTGATGACGGAGGGTTTGAACGAGCACCGCAAGACGCTCAGGATGCGTGCCCGACCGAAGATTTTGCTGGCAAAAAACTATGACGACGCACTGGCGCTTTACAAGAAGTACAAGAAAAACCTGCTGGGCGTCATTTCCGACATCAGTTATGCCCGCAATGGCAAGCGCGACGATGAAGCGGGCATCAAACTGGCCAAATACATCCGAAAGCACAACAGCCAGCTGCCCATCCTGTTGCAATCGTCAGAAAAGTGGGATGCAAGGATCAACAAGGACATCGACGTCAGCTTCATCAATAAGTACTCGAAAACCCTGCTGATCGAACTGAAGCACTACATCAAGGAGAATTACGGTTTTGGCGACTTTGTATTCAAGAGTCCTGAAACGGGCATGGAAGTTACGCGGGCTAACAACCTGCATTCGCTGCAGGTGAAAATCAGCAAGATTGAGCCAAAGATACTGGAGTACCACGTATCCAACGATCATTTCTCGCGCTGGCTGAAGGCCAGGGCATTGTTTTCGATCGCCAACATTTTTGCTGTCAAGGGCCGCGACGACTTCAATAACGTTGAGGAGATACGCAGCTACCTCATCGACACCATTGCCAACTACCGGCGTTCCAAAGGGCGTGGCATCATTGCCAGCCATTTGGACGAATATGCGGTATTTACCAGGCTCGGTGATGGCCAGCTGGGTGGCAAGGCACGCGGGCTGGCATTCATCGATTCGGTGATCAACAAATACAAGATCACAATTTTTCGCGATGACGTATCAATCAGCATACCCAGAACCGTGGTGCTTACAACTGACATCTTTGATGAATTCATGGAAGACAATGACCTGTATGGCTTTGCACTGGAAGGTGACAATGATGATAAGGTACTGGAACGCTTTGTGCAAAGCCGAACCCCCAGCAGGATGAAGTCATATGTGAAGGAGATTGTAGACTTTTTTAAGTCACCACTTGCGGTAAGGTCTTCCAGTCTGCTGGAAGACAGTCATTACCAGCCTTTTGCCGGCGTTTACTCCACCTACATGATCTCCAACAATCACCACGACAAAAATGTACGCATCCTGCAGTTGGAGCAGGCCATAAAAAGCGTTTATGCATCGGTTTTCTTCCAGGAAAGCAAAGCCTACATTGAAGCTACGTCAAATGTGATTGACGAAGAAAAAATGGCCGTGGTAATACAGGAAGTATCCGGCAAGTCATACGGCAACATGTTTTACCCAACCATATCAGGGGTTGCCCGGTCAGTCAATTTTTATCCCATCGAACCGGAAAAGTATGAGGATGGGGTTGCCAACATCGCTTTCGGTCTGGGTAAAATCATTGTGGATGGCGGCATTTCCCTTCGTTTTAGTCCAAAATATCCTCAAAAATCGCTGCAAATAGCCAATACGGAGATTGCACTGCGCGACAGCCAAAAGGAGTTTTTCAGCCTTAACATGGATCCCGAAATGTTTCATCCCGTTGTGGACGAAACCATCAACCTCAACAGAACCAGGATCAGGAAATTAAAAGGGGAATCATCATTAAAGTACGTGGCGTCAACTTATGATTATGAAGACGGCATCATTCGCGACGGACTCTATGAAGGTGGTACGAAGCTAATCACCTTCGCCAATGTATTGAAACATGGGTCCTTCCCATTACCGGGAATTTTACAGAAACTCCTGAAGATCGGCCAAAAAGAGATGAATAACCAGGTAGAGATCGAGTTTGCCGTTACCCTTGACGTGGCACGTGATGAACTGAAGCATTTTCACTTTCTTCAGATCAGGCCGCTGGTGGAAACGCAAGAGAAAGGCCAGGTGAAACTCAGCGTATGTAAGCCCAAAGAAACCATCATCATCAGCCAAATGGCACTGGGCAACGGCATCATCGACAACATCCACGACATCATATACGTGAAACCGGAATCGTTCGACTCGGCACACACAAAGGAAATGACTGAGATCGTTAGCAAACTAAACAGCCAGTTCACCAAAAACGGCAGTAATTACATTCTTATTGGTCCTGGCCGATGGGGCTCAAACGACCCGTGGCTGGGTGTGCCGGTAAAGTGGGCGCAGATCTCGGCCGCACGCCTGATTGTTGAATCGGGGCTGAAGCATTTCCACATTGACCCCAGCCAGGGCACGCATTTCTTCCAGAACCTGACTTCGTTCAACGTGGGGTACTTCACCATTAACCCTTATCTAAACGAAGGCCATTACGACCTTGATTTCCTTGATAAGCAGGAGGCTGTTTATGAAGATCAGTTTGTAAGGCATGTAAGGTTCAAGGATCCGGTTGTGATTAAAATTGACGGCAGCAAGAAAATGGGGGTGGTGATGAAGCCTTTTTAATAAGGGCAAAACAGAGTGTTACATCAAAACCAGCATCAAGATCACCTTAGTTGGGCTGCGGTTCTTTTACACAACGAACGCTATTGCCTAAGCCTCGCATATCACCGCTGATACCGGCGCTGGCGAAAAAAAAACTAATATTGTAAGTGCGATTATAACTAGAATGCGAATCATCCACGGTAGAGCTCCACACTCCGCCACCCGTTCCCTCATATATAATGAAAGCATCTTGCACTTGACGAATACCGGCTGAAGGCCACCTGAGTGACGAATCGAATGCACCGGCGGCATTGTTTGAAGTCCAGCTAAGACGTTCATAATCAAGCTCAGTTTTGGTTGGAAGCCGCCAGCCTGGCGGACAGGGATTATTGATGCCTTCTTCACCCTGCCACAGGTCGCCATTCTGAGGTGAGCGCCAATCGTAGGGGACACCTGTGTTTTTGATAAAGTCATCGTGCCCGGGAACATCCGTATCACTCAATGTTGTTGTGGTGCCGCTTTGCCTGTCCTGGTGTCCGTCATCGAGGCGCCCCCACTGAAACAGATCGCCGTATCCCTCAGGGTCGTCGCTGGCCGTGGGCACGTGTGATGCACCCAGGTTGCGGTCCATCCAGCACAATCCCACCTTGTAAACAACACCGTAAGTTAGCTGTTCGCCACGATACATAAAAGTCACATCATCGCCGCACTCCTCGTTGGTGCGGATGCATCGGACACCATAGCCATGGTTTTTACTATGAGAAGTAGCATGATTAAGATTACCTAAGCTATGCGCCATATGATAATAATACGGCTGATCTTGCTGCCAAAGCGATGATGTCCACCAGCTGCCCCGATGGCCAAGGTTTTGACTCGCCCCCTGCTGACTTAGCCTTCCGGCGGGCAATGCCGAAAAGCCAAAAACATCGGTTCCGAAGTGTGTACTGTGTTCATTCCATCGAGGATGGTCGTGCCAGCCTACCGCACATTCGCCACCCAAAGGAGATGCCATCTGGCGGCAGGATTTAAGTACATTAGCCACGTTACCGAGGGTGATCTCATCATAGTTATCAACAAGGTAATTCCTGAGCCTGAGTATTTCGTAAAACCCGGGCACGTGCCAACCCTCAGGACATAAACCCCGCATATCGTTTACAGCATACCAGTTATACAATGCCCCGTAGGCATCAATCATTTCATCTTCTGAATCAATTCCTGTGGCATCATGGTTCGTGTAGTCGTAAATGGCATAGGCACCTGAGGTGGTTGTCTCCCATTCGGTGTTGCAGAGGCCGGTAGGGATGGGGTCTTCGTTGTTGTACCTGCTTACCCTGAGGTTTTTGGTCAACCACACCTGGTTGCCGATGGCGACTGTTCTGTAAACATTGCCATCCACATCCATCACCACGCTTCCGGTTTTCAGCTCAATGGTCAGCAAACGCTCGTGCAAGCGGTCAACATAGGCTTTTATGGCAAGGTCGCCGGGGGCGGTGGGTTCGGCAATGTTTTTTATCTGGTGACCGCCACCGTCATTGCCCTGTGCCAATACGTCAGCCAGGTTTTGGGTCTCCTCGAGCAGGTAACCGGCTTCGGCATGGTTGCCGCGGGTGTATGCCTCTT
>PWNO01000054.1 GCA_003557765.1 Bacteroidales bacterium | reverse complement strand
GTAGCGTGCGGCCAGCCACCGGGGATTGTTGATCACGAACCGGTAAGTCCTCCTGTCGTGCTCCCCACTGTCGTGAGGCACCACCATATCCAGCGTAAAGGCATACCGGTCTCCCTGCACCGGTTCTCCGAAACGTACTGTTTTTTGCCGCGGAAAGCCCTCCCACTCTTCAGCCGTCTCAATGCTGAAGGTTTCCGCATCGAGGATCCGCACGTCGAACTCTCTTCCGAAAGGCTGCGCGTGCTCGCTGTCCCAGTCAACCACAAAAGGGGTTTCCTTGTACAGTTCCCAGGGCCGCAGCGATCCAAGGCGGCGGCTGAGGGCATAATACGACACGTCTACGTCCATCCGCTCCACCGCTTTTTCCACCATGGAAAGGGAGCGCATGATCGCCTTTTCGTTGAACCAGTGGCTGTATCCCCGCCGTATGCCGGTCTCTGTGAGCAGCGGCATGCTCATCCGATCCTCGCGGATCAACACGGTCGATTGTACGCTGTAAACCGTTTCTGCCAGCTGGTTCCGCACATAGGCAATCCCCAGCGCCAGCGCGATGGCGATCACAAAAAGGTACCAATACGGCAGGTATTTGAAGAAGAGTTTTTTGATGTCGATTGACTCTTCCTGGAACTGGGGAGGGTGGGTGGCAGGGTGGGGGTTGTTGGGTGGGTTCATGGTAGCTCTATTATTTGTGGAATCGTTTGCTATTTGGCAGCGTACTTAATCAAAAAAGTTTATCAACAACAACGTCGTGCTAATTAACGAGAACACTACGCCGAAGGGGAACTGTGCGAAGCCGAAGCGTTTGGTGATGGAGGGTTCGACGTACACGAGGTCGTTGGGTTGGAGGTAAAAGAGTTCTGAGGATACGGCGGCGCGGTCGGTGATGTCGAGGGTTGAGAAGCGCAACCCGTTGTCGGTTTGCCTGACGATGAGGATATTCCTGTTGCCGAAATCGGTGAGGTCGCCGGCGAGGGCCAGGGCGTCCATGATGGTGAACTCATGGTCGTACACATAGAAATTGCCGGGGCTGTTCACTTCGCCCAGCACAGTCACCGAAAAGTTGACGATCTTCACCGACACGGTGGCGTCTACCAGGTATTCGTTTGCAAGCTCCTGGATGTGGTCGTGGGCTTCGTCGAGGCTGAGGCCTTTGACTGCCACCGGGCCGATCACCGGCAGGTGGATCTTGCCTGCTTCGTTGATGGTGTATCCGTACAGGAACATGTGCGGGTCACCGACGTCCGCTCCGCGAGCGCTAAAGCGACCCGTTTCATCCATATTGAAGATCTGCATAGCCTCCAGGTCGGCTGACATCACCCGCACGTGGAGGATGTCGCCGGCTTTCAGGCGGTATGTTTCTGGACGTACCGGCAGCTCGTCGCCGAGCTCTTGCTTGTCCTGCATGTAAACCATCTGCCGTTGCGGGGTGCACGCCGTAAATGCCAGCGCAAGGATGACCAGCAGACGGAGGGAAGTGCTCCTTAAGTTTTGGGAAAATTTCATGGATGTATTTGTTTTGAAGCTCGAAGCTCGAAGCTGGAAGCTCGAAGGTATAAGTTCGAAGCTGGAAGCTGGAGGCTCGAGGGGTTATTAGCTTATGTGAGTTTATCAAACCTTTTATCAGTTGGTGCAACTTCAAAAGATTTGTTTTCAATGTTTTGATAAGTCTTATCGTTAATCCATTTTCTTTTATGGAAAATGGTTGCCAAAGTAATTGTTTCATATAAAGAGCCTCTGGCAATATATAAATATTGAATGAATTCTTTTTTTGAGTTTCTTCCTTTTTCTTCTTCTTCGAGCTTTTCTTCTTCTTCTTTCTTCCAGCTTCCAGCTTCGAGCTTACCTACAGCTTCGCCCCTTCACTCACAGGTGAATATGGTTGATTTGTTTGTTGAATCGTATATTTGCGGAGGCGAAAACTTTTCGTCCCTTCCAACCTCCAACCTCTAACCTCTAACCTCTAACTTCTAACCTCCAACCTCCAACTTCCAAAGCAACAGCGCCTCCGGGTAGCTTTTCAGCAGATCGGGGGCTTCGGCCGGTTTCGCGATGATATAGCGGATGCGCCGGCTGATATATTTTTCTGCCTTTTCAATTACTTCGTACAAAAATTCCATGTCGATGTTGCTGCCGATCAGCACCAGATCGACAACGGGGTTGTCCTTGCCGCGGGCGAACTGTCCGACCAGGTACGCGTGGGTCAGGCCGCCAAGCTTACAGATCACCTTCTCGATCACGTGGTCGATCCCGGTATGTTTCAGCAGGAGGCTGTGGATGTCGTTGTAAAGCGGGTGCTCAACATTTGCCCGGAAGATCTTTTTGTTTCCCTCGCGGTGCGACTGCAGCAGTCCGACCTGTTCGAGGCGGTTCAGCTCTATACGGATGGCATTGGTAGACTCTCCAAACTCCGATTCCAGGTCGCGCAGGTAGGATGTTGTACGCCTGTTGATAAAGAATTTCATCAACAGCTTCACGCGTGTCTTTGATGTGATCAGTGTTTGTAACATGTTGTTTTGGCAAAATCGAGTAACGAATGTACTCAAAATTTGTTAAAAACAAGCAAAAAAGGAAGAAATCACCACCTGAACGGATGGTGAATTGCTTTGATGCTATGGATGCTGCTTAATCTTTTGCCCTCTTTCCGGGCATGATCCGGTTATTTTTTGCCAGACAGGGCAGCAACGCTTCTTTCACCGGCATCGAGCAAAGGCCTTGCTGAGAGCGGCTCACCGACGGCCTGGAGCATCCAGTGTACGGGGGTAAACCGTCCCAGGGCAAACATTCTGTCGATCTCATCTGCCAGGGTTTTGCCGCGAACGTGTTCTTCGATCTGGAACTCAATGAGGTGTCCGAGCGGATACGCACTCAGGTACAAAGGATAGCTGATCATATGGGAATATAC
Organism: Bacteroidales bacterium; assembly: GCA_003557765.1. Next base: position 1,123 of record PWNO01000054.1, on the reverse strand, counting down.
AGCAAGGATTGGCGTGTCCTTTATGCCAAATACAGGTTCAAAATAGGCGTTCCAGACATCTTTTGCTATCTGCATGGTTTGCTGTTTTAGCTGTTCGGGCGTTGCATCGGGGTTGTCGTACATCCATCGCCACACCCGCATGTCGACCAGCGAAACACCCATTATTTCGTAAGTGCCCCAGAGGATGTCAAGCGTTTTCAGGTAGTCGGTCATCGGATCATCGCTTTGCATGCCAAGGAGCTCAAGGTCCCGCGTCTGGAAGATGAAAGCGAGTGCTTCAGTGAAGGCTGTATTTGGAATGCCATTCAGAAGGTAATACTCCACATCGTGCAGGCTGATGGTTTGTTCCACGTTGTGTCCGAGCTCATGCGCGGCAATGTTGAACCCATTGTAGGTCATACCCCCTTCGGCAATGCGTGTTCTCAGGTATGAATTCTGGGAACGCATTTGAGCACCCCACGCATGTCCGGCACCACGGGCACCCTCAACAACGATTTTGGAGGCAAGCTCTTCGGCACGAGACCTGCTGTAACCAAGCTGCATCAAAATACCGGGTATTCCTTTCTCCAGTGCCGCAGCATCCGGATATTTTTCCCTGACGATCCGGTCCAGCTCCGCCTCTGAGATGCCGCTGCGGGCCTTAAAGCCATCGTACCAAATGTCAAAAGGCTCCAGGTCGCGTCCCAGCCTGCCTGCAATTAACGCGCCAACCTCTTTCATTACGGGGGAGCCAACCAGCTCAACGAATACAGCTTCAACCTCCTCCATGCTCATTTCCAGCCCTTGCTCGAAAGCGCGCTCAATGGCGGTAGGGTAGTTGGGGGCGTAAGGGTCGGCCGCTTTCCTCGCATGGAAGTTCTCCAGCAGATAGTTGTAACGCGTGTCAGGCTCAGGTTCGGTTGAAAGCACCTCCCCTTCGCGGTAAACCTCATTTGTGAAAGGATTCCACCTGACTTCGCTGTTGTTGATCACCTTTTCCGGAATGGTTTGATCGATGATACGTTGCATCACCTGGTAGATCATCTTTTGCTTTGCAAGCCCTTCCTCCGTGCCGTCATAGTTTGCCTTCAGTTCATCGCGCAGCCCCCAGTGGGTGATCAGTCGCAGATGGTCGGGAAACAGT
>PWNO01000011.1 GCA_003557765.1 Bacteroidales bacterium | reverse complement strand
GTACCCAAAACTCCCCGTGCTTAGTACTCCAGTGTCCAGCAGCCTGTTTCCTGCCGCCCAGCATTCATTTTCTTTTGCATAGCACGCCATTGCCCATTAACCAGCTTCCCATTGCCCGGTACCCAAAACTCCCCGTGCTTAGTACTCCAGTGTCCAGCAGCCTGTTTCCTGCCGCCCAGCATTCATTTTCTTTTGCATAGCACGCCATTACCCATTAACCAGCTCCCCATTGCCCGGCACCCAACCCCCCCCTTGCTTAGTGCTCCGGGGCACGCATCCATAATACATGCTTCTCTGACAAAACAGGTGAAGCAGGAGTTAAAACACAAAAAGAACATGTTTTAGCTACAAAAATAACAAAATAAAATTAAAAACAAAGAAAAAAATGACAAAAAACCTAAAAATATATACAAAACCTTGGCCTGTTTGGTTTTGCGCCAGATGTTTGTCATGACATACCTGAACTTTTATGTATTTTCGTAAATAAAAAAGTGAAGATCGTATTTATCTTATGTGACACCTTACGCGAAGAGAATCTGGGAGCCGCCGCCCGGGCAGTCAAAACAATGGATATGGACGCTCTGTATCTTGTGCGTCCGCTTTGTAATCAAGTGGGCGAACGCGCCCTTGCCACCGCCCACGGTTCCGCCGACATCCTCGAAGGCGCCCGGATATTTGACTCTTTGGAAGAGGTCAGGGCTGAGATTCCCTTACTCATCGGATCTGCTGCTAAGAAACGGAATGTCAGGGAGGACAGACACCCGGTGGAACGTCTGCCTGGGATTTTGCGCGACAAGACCGGAATGGTGGAAATGGCAGGCATCGTCTTTGGCGGGGAGGAGTCAGGACTGGCAAACAGGGACCTCGACCTTTGTGACCTCCTGACCACCATTCCGATGAACAAGCCCTATCCGTCTCTTAACCTGGCTCAGGCCGTGATGGTGTATGCCGCCCATTTGTCGCAGCTTACGCTCGACCTGGCCGAGAAAAAGCAGCCTAACCCAACAGATAATGAGCTGCGCATCGTCAGGGAAAAAGCATTGCAGGTCCTTGAAGATGTCTGCATCCCTCAGGATCACATCATCCACCGGCGCATCATGGAGCGCCTGATGCTCATGGGCCATGACGACATGCACCTCTTTCACTCCTTCTGCAAATTTTACCTGAAAAAATATCACGGCAGGGTGAAGTAGACGTTGAAAATGAAAAATGAAAAGTGAATTGTGCTCTCCGACCCTGACAAAACCCATGTCTCGTCCTGAAATAAGGTTACAGTTATTGTCAACAAAAATCTCGATTATGTGTCTCTTCCTGCAATAGGCTTACACTTTATGTAAAGAAAAACGAGGATTATGTCTCGTCCTGCAATAGGCTTACACTTTTTGTAAAGAAAAAACAGGCTTATGAGATCCTATGCCCCCTGATCGTGGCAAAACCCTGGAACCACGAAGTGGTTCAACACGAATAACCCCGAATGCAATTCGGGGACACCCAAACCCCCTATACAATGCGGGGCCCCACGCATGCCCAAATGCCGCTCAAGCACCATGTATGCCACACCACCCCCCGAACCCCGCCAGGGGTTCAACACGAATAACCCCGAATACAATTCGGGGGCACCCAACCCCCCCTATACAATTCGGGGCCCACGCATGCCCAAATGCCGCTCAAGCACCATGCATGCCACACCACCCCCCGAACCCCGCCAGGGGTTCAACACGAATAACCCCGAATACAATTCGGGGATACCACCCCCACCCACCCCTACCGCCCCCTCCCGGAGCCACAGATCCCCCCAGCGCCCCCCCCAGCATGTCACAGATGCCATATGCGTACAAAGACCCCACCCGGCACCCCCACTCAGGTATACGGGCCACACATGGAGCCACGGACTCCACCCGATGCCCCTACGCGGACATGCGTATGCCACCCGAAGGTCAATAATGCCCCCCAGGGTCCATGGATACCTCCGGTAACTCCACCGAGCATACGGGCCTCACCGGGAGCCACGGATACCCCCTGCAACCCCACCCTGGCATACAGAGATTGTCCAGATCTACGTATACCACCCGGCGGCAATTCTATCCGGGGATACAGATACCACCCCGGAGGCACGTATACCTCCCGAAGCCACAGATCCCCCCGGCACTCCCACCCATCAGCACACATATGCCATATGCGGACAAAGACCTCACCCGGCACCCCCACTCAGGTATACGGGCCACACATGGAGCCACGCCCCCTCGGAGTTCACAGATGCACAATCATACTCAAAACGCTGAGGGGGTTCAATATTCGGGCGATGTCAGTTTCCGGACGAGGCTGTTGTACACCGTTTTCACCCGGGTGCCGAAGAGCAATGCGGAGGCAAGACACACCAGTGAAAATGCAAACACAGTGAACGGCACGCCAATGTATTCTGCCAGTGCACCGACGAGGAGACTTCCCACAGGAGTGATTCCCATGAAGGTTAAACTGTAGAGGGATACCACCCGCCCCCTTTTGTCTTCATCTGCAATGCTTTGTATCAGGGTATTTGTGCTGTTAAAGTGCACGATCATCCCAAAGCCTGTAATCACCAGGGCAATCATGGAAAGAACCGTTGTCGTGGACAGTGAAAAGATAGCCAGTCCAATCGAAAACATCAACGCCGCCTTAAATGTGATCCCTGGGATGCTTTTGGTGTTTTTTCTGGAAGCCAGGAAAAAGGCACCTGTGAGGGCACCTGCTCCCAGAGCGCCGGTAAGGATTCCAAGCATCTGGCTGTCGCCGCCCAGCACTTCGGCGGCGAAAAGCGGCATCTGCGCCTGGAATGGCAGTCCAAATAGGCTGCTTAGGGCAACCAGGGTGATCAGGTAGCGTATGGTCCGAAAATTCCAGGCGTAGCTTACCCCTTCGCGGAGCTGGACGAAGATGGAACCCCTGTGCGATCGTTGCGGTTTCTTTTGGATGCGCATGGCCAACAGGGCAAATATCACAGCCAGGAAGGATATGCCATTAATGAAGAAGCACCAGCCTTCACCTACCAGCACGATGAGTACGCCCCCTATGGGTGGACCCACGAAGCGCGCCAGGTTGTAAAGCGAGGAATTGAGGGCAATGGCGTTGGCCAGATCCTCGCGTCGGGTGATGATGTCGGGCACAAAAGATTGTCTGAAAGGCGTATCGAAGGCCAGGACTACCCCGTTGACCAGGGCCAGTCCGATGATCATGCTCACAGTGATCACCTCTTTGAGCGTGAGCAGTGCCAAAACAAAGGCAATCACCATTGATAGGGCCTGGGTGGCGATGATGATCTTGCGCCTGCTCCAGCGATCGGCGAGCACTCCCGCAAAAGGCGTGATGAAAAGCGAGGGGATCTGAAGGGCAAAGGCTATGGTGCCCAGCAGGAGTGCCGAGCCCGTCAGGCGATAGGCCAGCCACCCCATGGCAATATTTTGCACCCATAGGCCAATCAGGGAAATACTTTGCCCAATATAATAATACCGGTAATTTTGGTACGACAAGGCCCGGAAAATGGTTCTGACCGTGTCAAATCGTACCGGAAGCCCCCGAAATGGATACATCTTTGCAAATAATTTTTGACAAAGATACGAATAGCTTTATTGGCATTTTGTTTCATTGCAACCCCATATGCTAAGACGGGCCCGCAACACCGAACCCCGCCAGGGGTTCAACACGAATAACCCCGAATACAATTCGGGGGCCACCACCCCCCCTATACAATTCGGGGCACCCAAACCCCTCCCATACAATTCGGGGGCCTACGCATGCCCAAATGCCACTCAAGTACCATGCATGCCACACCACCTCCCGAACCCCGCCAGGGGTTCAACACGAATAACCCCGAATACAATTCGGGGGCCACCACCCCCCCTATACAATTCGGGGCACCCAAAGCCCTCCCATACAATACGGGGCCCACGCATGCCCAAATGCCACTCAAGTACCATGTATCCCCCACCACCCCCGAACCCCGCCAGGGGTTCAACACGAATAACCCCGAATACAATTCGGGGGCCACCACCC
>PWNO01000291.1 GCA_003557765.1 Bacteroidales bacterium | reverse complement strand
GGTGAAGTGGGTCATTTTTGCCACCGCAACCTCATCGTGGCAAGCTCTTCGCCGGTAGGGTTTTATGCCGATAACTACCGCTGGCTGCTGAATACTGATGAGGAAGACCACCTGTTCATGGAAAAGTTTGAAGGCATCGTTTTCCCGCCTGATGGCTGGAGCACTTATAACAGTCTTTCAGATGAAAAAAACTGGCAGATCAGTTCAAAGCACAACAATACGCAGCTTGGTCGCTACAGCGCCAGCCATCCAACAGCCGGTTTTGACCCACTAAAGAACTGGCTGATTACGCCGGCCATTCATATTCCGGATAGCGAAAGTTATGACCTTGTATTTGCATCATTCAACACCAGTTCCGATTGGTATAACCCTGACAATGGCAATCGCAACAGCGTATGGATATCAGCCGGGTCTTCAGATCCTGCTTCAGGTGATTTCCAATTGGTTTGGGAAGCGGAAGAGGTAACACAGGCATGGCAAGAGACCGACATTCCGCTGAACGCCTTTGCAGGTCAGCAGATATACATCGGTTTTGTGTATAAGGGCAGCATGATTGCCCACGCCTGGTTCCTGGATGACATCAAAATTGTAGAAGGAGAGCCTAAGACTTTTCTGAACATGAAACCCGCGACAGCCTGTGCGCCAGGCTTTGTGAGCATGGAAGTCGAATTACACAACCCTGAGCCGGCTGTTGCCTTTCAGCTTGACGTCGCTTTGCCTGAAGGGTTTAGCTACAGGAAAGGCTCCGCCACGTTGCCGAGAGGCGAAAACCATACAGTAGTCACCTCAATCCCAAAAGAAAACACCTTGCGGATAATGAGCTACTCAAATGTAAACCAGGTTTATGAAGGTTCTGATGGCGTTGTACTTTCCTTCGACCTTTATACCATGAATGAACCTGGTGCTTATCCGGTATCATTTTCCAGGGCGCTGGTTTCAAGCCCTGAGGGCAAAAACATATTGTACCAGTCGGGCGGAACCACAGTAAGCCTTACCGAAGGCAACACTTTCATTCACACACATCCGCAATCAAAAGAAGCATACCTGGGAGAAAACGTTAGCTTTTCTGTCGGGGGCATCGGCGATAATCTTACTTATCAATGGTTTTTCAATGACCAGGCCATTGCTGGAGCCGACCAGGAGGAGTTGCGACTGGTAAACGTTGCACAAGGCGATGCGGGCGAGTATTATTGCCTTGTTGCCGGCGACTGCGGCGCACTCTACAGTGAAACAGCAACACTCACGGTTATTGATGAAACGGTATATTACCAGGTCACTTTTGAGGTTACCGGTGAGGATAGCTTGCCCATCGAAAATGCCCTGATAACCATCAAAGAAGATCATGAGATGAACACCGGTGCAGACGGCATCGCAACCACCGAACTGCCAAACGGAACATACCCTTATGAGATAAGGGTGGATGGATACCAGGTGTTTAACGGTGTTTTCTTTGTGTCAGGCGGTGATGTGCTGGTAAATGTAAACCTGCTGCCGGTTTCAGTAATTGAACAGTTGGCAGAACGAGTCAAAGTATATCCAAATCCCTTCCAAAACTCATTGGTTATTGAAGGTATTGAGTGGGCGAATACCCTGATAATTAAATCCATAACCGGACAGATGATCCTGGAGGAGCCTCTTTACAAGCAGCCCCATCATAGCCTTCAAACCGGTGCATTGCGCGAGGGTGTGTACCTGCTTTTCCTTTACGGAAAACAAGGTGAACAGGTGGTTATCAGAATCATTAAAGAATAAAAGATTATGAATGAATTGAATAGTTTATACCGACATATTCGATTGCTTTTTACCGCATCAGGCATCACATGGTTTTTAATTGCCACCGCTTTTGCCGGTGAAGCGCAATTTTCAGCTTTCGATGAAACGAACGCTTCCTATCCGGTGGTAAGAGGGGAGCGGCCGCCCATTGACCTTAAAGATATCAATGATACCGCATGGATTCAGGGAAAGATGTTGATCAGGTTGCAGCCCGTTGCGGATGGTTTGTTGCCTGGCTACATCATAATGAATGAGGAGGAATCCTTCCTGGCGACCGGAATTGATGCATTGGATGCACTTAACATGCAATATGATGTAAAAAGCTACCGGCAAATAATGCACACCTACTACCATACGTCGCGCAATGCTGAAAAATACCGCAACAGGCACAGGGCTTGGGGTTTTCATCTATGGTATGAAGTGGAGTACGATGCTGAAACAGATGTCAGAGAAGTGGTAAGTAGCTTTATGGAATTACCGGAAATAGCTTTCGCAGAACCTGTTTTCAGGGTTGAGCCAATCCTTTCAGTGGATGCCGACATCCTCACTTCTGATTTTTACGTAATTGATGATCATTCAGTACAATTGCGCCCAATCGAGTGGTTGCCTGATGATCCTTTGTTTGGTTTTCAGTGGCACTATCAAAATACCGGTCAGACAGGGGGTACCCCCGGAAGCGACATAAGTTTGCCGGCAGCCTGGGAAGTGGAAACAGGCCATTCGGATGTGATTGTGGCAGTAATCGATTTGGGTGTACAATATGACCATCCTGACCTGGCCGCAAACATGTGGGAAGGCATTGGTTACAACTTTGTTGATGATTCGCCTGTGATTGTGCCTGGCAGCCATGGAACACACGTAGCCGGCACGGTGGCTGCCGTAAGCAATAACGCAAGCGGTGTGGCTGGAGTAGCAGGTGGATCAGGGGATACGCCCGGGGTTCGCATCATGACATGCCAGATTTTCAGCCCCGGCGGCATATCCGGAGCTCTCGACCTGCCCTTTATTTACGCTGCCGACAATGGTGCAGCCATTGCTCAAAACAGCTGGAAATACAGTGTTGAAGGTGCATACCAGCAAATCGTGCTGGATGCCATTGATTATTTCAATGCAAATGGGGGAGGAGATGTTTTGAATGGCGGCATCTCGATATTTGGTGCTGGCAACGACAACTCGGGTGGAATACATTACCCGGGTTATTATTCAGGTACCCTCGCCGTGGCTGCTACAAACAACAACGACATCAGGCCATTTTATTCAAATTTCGGCACCTGGGTTGATATTGCTGCTCCAGGTGGAGAGACCCACATACAGCCTGAAACCGGCGTCCTCAGTACCGAGATCAACAATCAATACAGCTATAAAATGGGCTCCTCCATGGCCTGCCCTCACGCTTCCGGAGCTGCTGCACTCCTGGTTTCTTATGGGCACAGGCACCAGGCAGGGCTTTCAGCGGCAGACGTGCATGATTTGCTGATCAACAATACCGATGAGATCAACCATCTGAATCCCAATTTTGAGAACTTACTGGGATCGGGCCGGCTGAATGCCCACAATGCACTGAAAGACCTGGAGGGCATTCTGTTTGGCGTCGCAAACCCCGGAAGCCTTAACGCCTCTGTAGTTAACACCAGCCAGGTTCACCTGTCATGGACAAAAAACAGCAGCAACGACAATGTGATGCTGGTGTGGTCGCATGATCCTGTTTTTGGAAGACCGGAAGACGGCATTGCATACGGCCAGGGCGAAACCTTACAAGGTGGCGGCACCGTAGTATATGCAGGGGCAGACAGCGAATTAACCCACACCGGATTAACAGCAGGATCACACCAGTATTACAAGGCATTTTCATATAATGAAAGCCATACCTGGTCGTGGGGGCGCACAGCAGTGGCTTTTACACCATGCGAACCTGCAGGCATACCATTTAGTGAATCATTTGCAGATGGCATCGTGCCACCGCATTGCTGGATAGCAATCGACAAAGACGGCGATGGCAACAACTGGCGCAGGGGTGGCTCTTCATTTGATCCGGTGGCTGGAGATTATGTTGCCTATTCTTCCAGCCAGACCGGCATAAGCCTTAACCCTGATAACTGGCTCGTGTCACCACCAATACATCTAGAGTCAAACAACGTTACACTGCACTATTACGTCAAAGCCGACGACCCCATGGCGCCATCGGAATCCTACTCTGTAATGGTTTCATCAACAAGCACCTCTACAGATGATTTTACGGAAGTGTATTACGAGCATGT
>PWNO01000218.1 GCA_003557765.1 Bacteroidales bacterium | reverse complement strand
ATGATGCGCTTGCAGTTGACCAGCTTTTGCTGGTAATCGATGATGCCTCCGAGGGAGATGATCCCCTTGGAAGCATTCAGACGCCCACGCATGCTGTCTTTGATGCTACGGGGCTGCTCATATATTTCTTTCAGCATGAAATGCGCAAAGCCGCCTTTTTCGATCGAAGAGAGTTGCATCTCCAGATGGTGTACATATGGCGTCTTTTGCTGGTTTTTCATTGTCTTGACGCACAACGCTCCCTTTCGGGGGATGACAGCCATCTCCTCGTCCTCAAGGTAAACCACGTCTTTGGTATATTCTATGATGGGTGAAGCATCCGAAGCCACAAAGTACTCCTCATCGCCCACACCGATCACCAGGGGACTGCCTTTTTTTGCTGCAATCAGCTGGTCTGGGTTTTCCTGAGAAATAATTACGATGGCATAGGCTCCAACAACCTGGTTCAGCGCAATACGCACGGCCTCTTCCAGGTTTACATTTTCATTCTGCTGGATGTCCTCGATCAGGTGAATGAGGACCTCGGTATCGGTCTCACTTTGAAAAGAATAACCACGATTTTTCAGTTCGGCCTTGAGGCTGCCATAATTTTCAATGATGCCGTTATGGATGATTGCAAGCTTTTGTGAGGGACTGTAGTGTGGATGGGCATTCACATCATTGGGCTCGCCGTGGGTGGCCCATCGGGTGTGAGCGATGCCAATGCTTCCTGAAAGGTTTTCGCCCTGCACAAGCTTTTCAAGGTCTGCAACCTTTCCGTGCGTTTTAAACAATTTAAGGCTGCCATCGAGAAGTGCTATCCCGGCGCTGTCATAACCCCGGTATTCGAGTCGGTATAGCCCTTTGATGAGTATGGGGTAGGATTCCTTTAGCCCAATATAGCCAACGATGCCACACATAACTAACGCATTGGTTAATCAAACTCCGTATAATATATCATAAGATGCATGGGGTTTTCAGCTCTTCCCGGACCTTTCAGCACCACACGGCTCATGTTTTCGGATGATCCGACAACCACGACAGCGAGTTTTTCGTTGGGTTTTACACCATCTATGACTCCCTGGACGTGTTTGGATATATTGAAGCGATAAACCATGTTGTCTTTATCAAGTTTTCCGCCAAAATAGTCAGCGCCAACGCCATAGTCCTCAAGAAAACGGAGCTCGCCGTTTTCCTCCATTCTCAAAAGAAGCAAACCTTCAGATGCAGGAAGGGATTCGGTAATGAAGGTCGTATCGACAGGCATCACCAGCTCCGCTTTATTGATCAGCAGCCGTGGTATGTCTCCCAGATCTTCCAGGAAGGGAAGGCTGATGTCGGCACGCAGCAGGCCCAATGATTGCACAAAAAGCAAACTATCGGCCATCTGCTGATCTTCCTGCTCAAGCTGCAGGCGTAAGGCATCGTCAGCGTCTTCATAACCGAAGTGGTCCATGCGTGTCGACCTTTTGGCAAACTCATTGATCGGGTAACGCTGCATCCTGGAAACAGTATCTCCTTCGGTCCGATAATAAAGTTCCAGCGATGACAAGTTGGCCAGCATGTCAAGGCGGTATTTTGAACCCAGGCCATCCATCCCGTCATCGATGGTGATGTGAAGTCCCTTAAACTCCTCCAGAAAGTTTGGCACATTTTCGTAAATGGGCGTTTCGTTGGCGTCGATGAAGCGTTGGCCAAATTCATTCGAGAGGGGAATGCGGATTTGAGGTGCCTGCAACACGGTATCCACCAGCACACTGTCAGCAGGCACAGGCCTGAACAAGAAGCCTTCGGGATCCCTGGTGATCGTTTCAGGGTGGTATGGAACCTGGATGTTTGAATAAAGGGTGTCTTTTTCGGGGAAGTTTTCGCTCAGCTCATACACCTGTATGGTCTGCCGGGTTTGCTGTGTGCCATATAAGCTACCTTGGTAAGCCAACACCAGGTGTATAGAACCCAGGCTCAGGTCTTCGCCGAGGAAAAGGTCGTTTTGTGGCAGCCTGGTTTCCGTGAAAATGCTGGCTTTTGATCGTCCAAATACCGGATCATTGATCATTCCCAACACGTTGCTTCTGCTCAAATTCATGGCCAGGCTGTCGTCGGGCACGGTCATGGCTCTTACCGTAAGTGTATCCACTGTGCTCATCCGGAGCTTGTTGTCCACCAGGTTAAGCCCCAGTTCATCGTTTTCGGTACAGGAATAAAAAACAAAAAGCAAAGCGGCCGCGGCCATTGCTTTTTTTAGGATTGACGCGAAAAAAACCCCGCAAGAACGGGGGTTTATGTTTGTTTTCAAGGGATCAGCGTTTTTTGATGATTAATTGAATTTTACTCCGCTAACATCAACGCAAAGGTATAAATTTTATTATTGCTCCAACACGGATTCACTTACCAATACTTCATCATAAAACTGGTTGTAGGCATCGATGTAGCTATCCCTGTCGTGATACTCCAGCAGGGGTTTGCCAGTTTCCCTGGCATACTGTTCCAGCACAGGGTCAATCTCCTGATCACCAAAAATAATACCATCGGCATAATCCATGGCTATTTTGCTGATGTTAACATAAGTGGGATCCTGATATTTACTCAGGGCATCTTCTGCAACACCTTTGGTCTTCATTTTTTTGCCGATCCCGGCATCAAGCTGTCCCGGAAATGCATCATTGTAAAGGGAATAGATGACCTTGGTGTCAGAGAACATGGGGTTGTCCTTCAGTACCTCTTTAAGGAAGAAGGGCATAAGACTGGTAAACCAACCGTTGCAATGAACCAGATCGGGTGCCCAACCCAGTTTTTTTACGGTTTCGACCACCCCACGGGTAAAGAAAATGGCCCGCTCATCATTATCTGTGAAATATTCACCGTTTTTATCGGTCAGAGTAAACTTGCGTTGGAAAAAGTCTTCGTTGTCAATAAAATAGATCTGCATCCTGGCCGACTGTATGGAAGCCACCTTGATGATCAGTGGATGGTCTGTGTTGTCAATGACCAGGTTCATCCCGGAGAGGCGGATCACTTCGTGAAGCTGGTTGCGGCGTTCATTTATGCATCCATAACGCGGCATGAACGTGCGAATCTCTTTCTTTCTTTCCTGGATGCCCTGTGGGAGGTAACGGCCAATATGGCCCATGTGTGTTTCTTTCAGATAAGGTGTTATTTCCTGTTGAACAAAGAGAACTTTTGGCTTTTCCATAAATGTATGAACGATTTAAAGGATATCTAAAATTGGCAATGCAAAATTACACATTTTTTTGCATTTATTCAAGGAATCCTTATTAGCTTTGCGGATTTGTTTTTTGGGTGGTATATTTGGGTCGCTATTTTGACCAAATCACATAAAACCAATTACTTAACAATTGTCAATGGAGATCTTCAGGCATAAAAAAGCGATGACCTTATGGGTGCGCAGGCGCAAATCACGCGGGAAAAGTGTTGGCTTTGTGCCAACGATGGGTGCATTACACGCCGGCCACCTTGACCTGGTTCGTCGTGCCCTGGAGGATAACGACCTGGTGGTTTGCAGCATTTTTGTAAATCCGATCCAGTTTAACAGGCCCGAGGATCTGGAAAAATACCCCCGCACGCTGGATACAGACCTGGAGCAGCTTGAGCGTATGGGATGTCACGCTGCTTTCTGTCCGGAAACCCCTGAAATGTATCCCGGGCCGGAGACACGCACCTATGACTTTGGGCAGCTCGACAAGGTGATGGAAGGCAGGTTCCGTAAGGGACATTTCAATGGGGTAGCCATCGTAGTGGATAAGCTCTTTCGCATCACGGAGCCCGACAGGGCATATTTTGGTGAGAAAGACTTTCAGCAATTGCAGGTCATCAAGGCGCTGGTGAGGATGGAGGGTCATCATACATCGGTTGTCGGTTGTCCGACGGTACGTGAGCCCGACGGCCTGGCTATGAGCAGCCGCAATGTGCGGCTCACGCAGGCTCAACGCAATGAAGCACCAAAGATATATCAAGCTTTGCATACCGCCCGGGAGCTGTATCCGGTAACAGCCGTAGAAGAAATCATCAACAAGGTAAAGGCGCTCGTCAACGAATCACCGGAGCTGGAAGTGGAGTATTTTGAGGTGGTCAGGGCCCGTGACTTGCTTCCGGCAACCACAGCTGATGCAGGAGAGCCTGTGGTGGGATGCATTGCCGTGCACGCCGGGGATGTGCGGCTGATTGACAATCTGCAGCTAAATTCGTAACTTTGCGCGATGGCAGGGCACAGAAACCCTGCCCGCTTTATCAGAAAAACAAGCATCATGCTTCTTGAAATCATGAAATCTAAAATACACAGGGCTGTCGTAACAGAGGCAGACCTGAATTACATAGGCAGCATCACCATCGACGAAGGCCTGATGGATGCCAGTGGCATTATGGAGAACGAAAAGGTCCAGGTGGTGAACATCAACAACGGGGAACGCCTGGAGACCTATGTGATTAAAGGAGAGCGGGGCAGCGGTCAGATCTGTATGAACGGCCCGGCAGCGCGTAAGGTACAGCCCGGTGACGTCGTCATTATCATTGCCTATGCCTTGATGGAGGCCGGTGAAGCTGCAAAACATACACCCAAAATTATCTTCCCGGACCAGCACAACAAAATCTGACACTTCACTTGAACACACAGGTAAAAAGATATTTGAAGGTGTTCATCTCCCTTCTGGCTGGTGTGTTGATCCTTTGGCTCATCACCCGCGGTCAGGATGTGGAACGCATCTTTGAAGAACTCAGGCAAGCTCGCTATGGCTGGGTCCTGCTGGCCATGGTATGCGCCCTGATCAGCCATTACCTGCGCGCTGTACGGTGGAACATGCTCATCGGCGCCATGGGCTATAATACCAACTCCTTCCAAACCTTTTTGGCCGTGATGACTGGCTATTTGTCCAACCTGGCCATCCCCAGAATGGGTGAGATCACCCGCTGCGTTACCCTGAGCAAGGCAACCAAAACCCCTTTTAATGCCCTGGCCGGCACGGTGCTGGCCGAACGGGCCTTCGACCTGTTCAGCATGCTGGTGATCGTATGCATTACCATCGTCAGTCAATTCGGCTTTCTGAGAAGCTTCCTGAACCGTATGTTCTGGGAGCCCACCCTGGCAAGGGGTAGCGCCCACTGGCTGGTGTTATCCATCATCGGACTGGTGCTTGTAACCGGAATTCTTACTGTCATCCTTTTCTTCCGAAGAAAAATGCGCCGGGCAACGGAAGGCAGCTTCTTCTTCAGGTTAAAACGCCAGTTGCATGGGGTTGCAGCAGGCTTCCGAACCATCATGACCATGCGTGGCAAAGGGTGGTTCATCCTGCACTCCTTCTTAATCTGGGGCATGTACTATCTCACCGTGTATCTTTGTTTTTTTTCCATCCAGGCCACATCCGACCTCACGCCACTGGCCGGTTTGACCCTGCTGGCGGTAGGAAGCCTGGGCATTCTGGCCCCTGTGCCTGGCGGCATCGGCACCTATCACTTTCTGACCATCATCACACTCCGCGAATTATACGGCATCGCATCGGAACCGGCTACATCCTACGCATACATCACCCATGCCACACAAATCATTGTCAACATCGTCGCAGGCACCTTTGCCTGGATCAGCCTTTCATTAAAAAAGACACGCATCACACCAGATAATGACGAGCACCTTAAGAAAAAATAACATTATTTTCCGCCTTATATCCTTAACTTTGCTTTAATTGGAACATTCCTTGCGGCCAACGAGGCTCGCCAGCCATTTTATCCTGACATCTCATGGAAAACAAACGCAAATACCTGATACGCGCCAGGGTCTACATCCCCATCATCATGTCACTGGTGTTGTTGCTGGGGTTTTTCCTGGGCACCAACCTGCGAAGGCCTCACCCGGGCGACAGCAGCCAGCCCTTCTTTTCGGTAGGTGTGGATCGCAACGACAAACTCGACCACGTTATCAACTACATCCTGGACTCCTATGTGGATCCGGTTTCGCGCGGTGAACTGACCGATGAAGCAATACGCAGCCTGGTAAAAAATCTGGACCCCCATTCCTCATATATCCCGGCCAGTGAATTTCGCCGGATGAATGATCCGCTGATGGGTAGCTTTGAAGGCATTGGGATTGAGTTCAATATGATCAACGACACCCTTGTAGTGATCAATCCCATAGCAGGTGGCCCGAGCGAGGAAGCAGGCATCATGCCCGGCGACCGCATCATCCAGGTTGAAGATGACGTCATTGCCGGTGTAAACAAGGCTACCGATAAGGTGGTCGACATGCTGATGGGCAAAAAGGGGACTACCGTGGAGATTAAAGTCAAACGGGCAGGACTTCCGGAGCTGCTGTCGTTTTCGCTAACGCGGGATGAGATTCCATCATACAGCCTGGATATTGCTTATATGGTAGATGATCGCACCGGGTACATTCGCCTGAACAAGTTTTCTGCCACCACCTATCGGGAATTTGTCGAAGGGCTGGATGATCTGAAAGCGCAGGGCATGGAACAGATGATTCTCGACTTGCGTGGCAATGGTGGTGGCTTCCTGGAAGCGGCCATTGAAGTCGCTGACGAGTTACTGGAGCGAGATGAGCTGATCGTCTATACCGACGGACGCAGCCGACAGCGAAACTATGCACACTCCACGCGTGCAGGGCGGTTTGAGTCGCAGCCGCTTGTCGTGCTGATCGACGAATGGTCTGCATCGGCGAGTGAGATCATCGCCGGGGCCGTACAGGACAATGACAGGGGCCTTGTAGCCGGTCGCCGCTCTTTTGGGAAGGGCCTTGTGCAGGAACAGATCCAGTTGAGCGATGGCTCAGCCCTCAGGCTCACCGTGGCCCGCTATTATACACCCACTGGACGCAGCATCCAAAAACCCTACGAAGAAGGTGAGGAAGCCTATTTTTCTGAGTTTATTCAGCGCTACCACAACGGCGAAATGATGAGTCCTGACAGCATCCATTTCGACGACAGCCTGCGCTTTGAAACCCCTGCCGGAAGAACAGTATATGGCGGGGGTGGCATCATGCCCGACATCTTCGTGCCACTTGGCGGCGACAACAACATCGGGTTCTTCAACCGCGTCTTTAACCGTGGCCACATCTATACCTTTGCCTTCGACTATGCCGACAGAAACCGTGCTGAGGTGGAAAACCATGATTCCGCAGCGCACTTCGTCCGGCATTTCAAAATCACGGAAGACATATACCGCAGCTTCCTGCATTATGCGGAAGAAAAAGGCACCAGCATCCCGGATCATATCGGTGCAGAAGCCCGTGCACAGATTGAAACCAACCTGAAGGCATACATCGGCAGGAACATCTTTGGCCCGGAAGCCTTTTACCCGGTATTGCACACCACCGACACGGCCTTTAAGAAGGCCCTGGAGGCTTTTGAAAGCGAAGCCATGTATATGCTAACACAACAGCCGGAGTTATAAGCCGATTTCCGGTCCGACCTTTTTCATTGCATCGAGGGAGATTTCCACAAACTCCTGCAGGCTGATCCCCAGTTTTTCACACTCCCTGATGGTGTCCCGGTTAACCGAAGCGGCAAAAGCCTTCTCTTTCATCCGCTTTGTAATGGACTTCGGCTTCACAGAGGCCACTTTCCTGTCTGGATAAACCAGGGCGGTGGCGGTAATCAGTCCGGTGATGGTCTCACCGGCAGCCAGCGCATGATGCAGCGGTTTGTGCCGTGAGCCTTCGTAATCCGCTTCTTCGTTGTGCAGCCGGATGGCTTCAACCACATCCGTATCTACACCCATTTTCTCAAGCATCCGGGCGCCCTCCAATGCATGTGTGCGCGGATCGGCATTCGTAACCTCCACATCCAAATCATGTAATAAACCAGCCAGCCCCCACTGCTCGATGTCCTCGCCAAGATGTTCGGCAAGGGCACGCAATACAGCTTCCGAGGCCAGACAATGGGCGATCATCTTATCGTTTTTTACATGTGCTTTCAGCAATTCCAATGCTTCTGTTCTTTCCATGATAACTAGTTACTGAACCTGTTTGTTGTTTATATTAGCGGTGCGCAGCCCGGCTCATCCTGTTTTTTATTTACAAAAAAAGCAACTCCATTTCAGGACGAGACAAAACCGTCTGACCACTTATTTCTTGCTTACTGCAACGGACCTGGCAAAGCGACCGACCTCTTCCAGGCTGATGGCTTCCACAACCACATCGCCAATCCCGTTCATCAGCACATAATGTACGTGGGTGCCTTTCCTTTTTTTGTCGCGTGCCAGGGCATCAAAGAGTCGCTCCACCGGGGTAAAACTTTGCAAAGGCAAACCGAGGGTGTGCAGCAGGTTGATCACCTCCTGCCGCTCTTCTGGTTTTAGCAGGCCCTTGTGCTCAGACAATGTCGCGGCAAAGACCAGCCCGATACTCACGGCCTGCCCATGGGGGATGCCGTCGGTTTTTTCCACAGCATGTCCCCATGTGTGTCCGAGGTTGAGCTTGCGCCGCTCACCTTCTTCGATCTCGTCGCGACCCACAATGGCAGACTTCACTTTGATGGAATGGCTTACCAGTTTTTTGATCATCTCCTCATCCAGGGCAAGGATATCCTCCACACGTTCCCGGATCTCCATAAACATCTTTTTGTCAGCAATGAGGGTGTGTTTTACCGCCTCAACAAGACCATTCTGCAGCTCCTTTTCCGGAAGGGTATGTAACATGGCGGTGCCGCAGACAACAAAACGGGGCTGGTTAAACGTACCCATGATGTTTTTATAGCCATCCAGGTTTACCCCGTTTTTTCCGCCTAAAGCGGCATCTACCTGGGCGAGCAAGGTCGTCGCCACAAATCCGAATTCGATGCCACGCATATACACCGAAGCTGCAAATCCAGTGACATCGCAAAGCACACCACCGCCAATGCCGAGGAGGAAGGCATCGCGCCCGGCGCCCACATCGATCAGCCACCTGCAGATGCGCGCAACAGTTTCCGGGGTTTTTGCGACCTCCCCGGGCGCTGTCACATACACGGGAAAATCCGGAAAAACATCACCATACAACTGCTTCACATGTGGGTCGGTGATGATGTAAACCTCCTCTGCAGGAAGATGTTCTTCCAGCAACTCCAGCTTCTCTCCCACCAGGATTCTGCTGTTGCGATAACGGCCTTTGACGAGAATGGTTTCCATAAGCATGGCTTTTAGACAAAGGTAAAAAGAATGAGTTAATGTGGTAATATGCTCATATAATCATGTGTTAACAAAGGATATCTTGACATGTGTTATGCTTTGGTGGTGGGTTGACGAACAGGGCTTTATGTGCAAGGATCGTGCACTGGTCGCATCGAGGCGATGGTTTATTTAACTGGATTACGGAAAAAACTGTATTTTTGAACCTTTACCTCCAAAACCAGTACATTCACAAATAATCGTTTTTACTCATGACACGACTTGCACAACCAGTTCTGACCTTATTCATTTGCTTCTTTTTTATTCTCCCATTGCATCTTTCAGCCGGTGAGCGGCGTGCGATGACGCTGGAGGATGTGATGAATTTTCACCACATTCACAACCACAACCTGCGGATCAACGCGGACGGCAGCTGGGTGGCTTACGCGGCCTGGCCTGATCGCGGTGACGGCTACGGGGTGGTGGTGTCGACCGATGGCGACACCGAGTATACCGTAGCGCGTGCAGAAAATCCGTTTTTCTCGGCCGGAGGTCGCTGGGCGCTTTTCATACAACAGCCTCCTTTTGCCGACCGGGAAGAAGGCAATGCCGGCAACCGTTCGGCGGTGGTGCTGGACACGTCAGATGGCGACCAGTTAACCTATGATGATGTACAGCAGGCCCGTTTCAGCCAGAGTCGCGACCTCCTGTTTGTTCAGCACACCTTTGTGGAAGACACCCTGCTCACCGACGAAGAGAACGAAAAGATGAAAGGTGCTGGCACCACGCTGACCATCCGCGACCTGGATGGCGAGGTGGAACGCAGCCTCAGCTTTGTGGAGTATTGGACGGCAGACAGCCTGGCAAGTACGCTCGTCTTCACCCTGAAAGACACCCTGGAAAGCCATAACGGACTGTATCATTTCGACCTGCACGACCTGTCGTCAGAACCGCAGCCGCTGGACACCATAGGGAATGCAAGCTTCGGACGCTTTACCTGGTTTGAAGAAGCCTCCAGGCTGGCCTTTATGCGCGAGGATATCCTTGAAGAAGATACCATGGAGACTGCCAGGCTTTTCATTTGGGAGGCCGGCGACACGGAGCCACAAGCCCTGCTTGGCCAGGAAGATGCCCGTGAAGGGTACTTCCTGCCCGCTGACAGCCGGCTACAATGGACACGCGACGGATCACGCCTCTATTTCGGCTTGCGCCCCGAGCGTTTTGCTGCACAGCCCGATGAGGACACGACCTATGAATCAGCACTTGACTCCATCAGGCAGCATGCAGAAGTAGACATCTGGCATGGTGATGACCCCCTTATCAAAACCCATGAGAAGCAGATGTGGAGCCAGATCAGAAGACAAAACCTGCTTTCGGTGTATCACCTGGATCAAGAGCGTATCACCTGGCTAGCCGACGAAGAGGTGAATCAGCTCCAGGTGGCAGAAACCGGAGACCATGCATTGCTTACCACAACAATCCCATATAGCAGACGCATCACATGGGAAGGCAGGTTCCGCGACGTGTATGTGGTCAACCTCCACGACGGTGAACGGCAAATGGTGCTGGAGGAGATGCAGGGCTTTACCTCCCTCTCCCCGGATGGCAAATACCTTCTCTATTTCCTGGATAAAGACTGGCATGTGTATGACGTGGCCACTGGTACGCACCGCAATCTCACAGGCGACATCGAGACCCCATTCTACAGCGAAACCCACGACCGGCCCTCCACAGTGCCGGGCTATGGCATGGACGGCTGGCTGGAAGACGGACATACAGCGCTCATCTATGACCGCTATGACCTATGGCGTGTCAACCTGCAGGATGGCGAGCTGCAAAACATCACCGAAGGATGGGGGAGAGATAACAATACCACGTTGCGTGTGCGCAAACTCGATGATGAGCCCCATATTGGAATAAGGGAAACACTTTACCTGGAAGGCTTCAACAACCAGAACAAACAGCGGTCGTTGTTTACCGCAAGGGTCCACCGCGAAGGGGTGGACCAGCTCTATGACACATCTCAAAACGTCCGCCTTCGCGCGCTTTCTGCCGATGGCAGCACCTTCCTCTTCACCAACGAGTCGCAAGATGTGTTTCCTGACCTGTGGGCTTCAAACACCCGCTTCCGTGAGCCGCAACAGCTATCCAACCTGCAGGAACAACTCCGGGAGTTCAACTGGGGAAAGGCAAAGCTCGTGGATTACCGTTCCGCTGATGGCATACCGCTGCAGGGCATCGTGATCACACCCGGCGATTACGATCCTGACAAGCAGTATCCCGTGTTCGTCTATTATTATGAAAAATATTCACAGCGACTGCACGAGTTCAACCAGACCGTGATCAACCACCGTCCGGGCTTCGGCTATTATGCCAGCAATGGCTATGTGGTCTTTCTCCCCGACATCCATTTCCTGGAAGGCCGTCCGGGAATGTCAGCAGTTAAGTCGCTGGTGCCTGCAGTACAGACAATCATCGACATGGGCATTGCTGATCCCGACGCAATCGGATTGCACGGCCATTCATGGAGTGGTTATCAGACCGCTTACGTGGTAACTCAAACCGATCTCTTTGCCGCTGCGATTGCGGGTGCGCCGGTATCCAACATGACAAGCGCCTATGGAGGCATTCGCTGGGGCAGCGGACTTGCCAGGCAATTTCAGTATGAAACCGGACAAAGCCGCCTGGGTTCTTCCATTTTTGACCGCCGGTACCTTTACATTGAAAACTCCCCCGTATTCTATGCCCATGAGATCAACACGCCCATGCTGATCATGCATGGCGATGTGGATGATGCAGTTCCCTGGGAGCAGTCGATCGAAATGTACCTGGCCATGAGGCGCGCAGACAAGGACGTGATCTTTTTGCAGTACCGCAACGAGCCACACCACCTGCGCAAATATCCTAACAGGCTGGACTATACCATCCGCATGAAAGAGTATTTCGACCATTACCTGCGTGGCAAAGAAGCCCCGGAATGGATACGCTATGGCGTGCCGTATATGGGTGAGTGAGGGAGGAAGTAAGAAGTAGTTGGTATGAAATAAGCATAAGCAGCAAGATGTCTCGTCCTGAAATAGGTTTACGCTTTTTGTATACAAAAATCAGGACGGGTCATGTTGCCATAGTGTCTGCCTTAGAGGACCTTACTGAGGAACAGCTCGAAGTCATATAGCACTTCCCTGGCTCTTTCAGTAAGCTGATCATCAAGCAGGTAGGCAGCCTGCACGCCGGGGGTGTCCCTGATCTGCTTCAGGAGCTCATGCTGGTCAGCGCCGATATCTGGATGCCAGGAAAGAAACAGGTAGTCCAGGTTTTTTGGGGCAGGTAAAAGCAAGCCGCCGGGGCTTCGGTTTTCGAGGAGGAGGTAGCACGTGCGTAACCGTTTGGATTCGTGATAATAGAACGGAAACAAGCTTTCATTTTCCCGCTTGAAAGGCACATAGGGAAAGTCCTGCAGCCATCGCAGGTCCATTTTCAGTTTGTTGTTCAGTAGCCAGCAGAGCCGGTAATTTTTCTGTGTGGAAAAAATGCCGGTAAGCCTGAATTCAGGGGTATAGCCTATGTCAAGCTTCAGCTTTTTTGCCATCGGTCTGCAATTTTAGGGGGAAGGCGGCAAGTGCCGGCAGGTCCGGGCCGCGGCAACAACCACATCATCAATTGCAAATGTAAGGGAAGAAGAACAGGAATCCAAGGGCATGGCAGGAAATTATAGCCACGCTGGCAGAGGAGTCATCACCAGCCCGGTCACCATCGGGACAAATCCGTATGGGGCAGGAAATAATTTACGTCCACCAGAGATCAAGCTTGTTCTTCCTGGTGGCTGATGTGCTCCCAGGCCTGGCGCGAGGCGCTCTGTTCAGCTTTCTTGATCGAAAAGTCCTGAGCGCGACCAAGCACATCATCTTCAATCACCAGCTCAATGGTATAGAGCTTGCCCTTTTTTCCGTTTTCGGTTTCATTAACCAGGTTAAAAGACACTTTCTTTTTCCCTTTTTGAGTCCATTCGATGATCTTGCTCTTGAAGTTGATGTCGCGCATCATCAGCTCGTCGACATCCATGTGGGTCTGGATGATCTTTCTGACGATGAGGTTTTTGGTGAAGGCATATCCCTTATCAAGGTATATGGCGCCGATGAGCGCCTCGAAAGCATCACCCATGATTGAAGAACCTGCATTGTTTCCGTCTTTTCCGGCTTCGACCAACTGATCCAGGCCCATCTTGCGCGACAGCATATTCAGGTTGCTTCGGCTCACAATACGTGAACGCATCTCGGTAAGGAAACCTTCGTCTTTAAAGGGAAACTTTTTGAAAAGAAAATCAGCAACCACCGATCCCAGCACAGCATCCCCGAGGTATTCAAGACGTTCATTGCAATGACGGAAGCCATTGCTGATGGTCACAGCAGCTGACTTGTGCTTAAACGCAAGCTTATAAATGGACACGTTTCTGGGATGGTAGCCAAAAATATTCCGGATGGCTTCAGATACCGTCTGCTCTGGAGCCTTGCGCTTTGGTCCAAAAAATGAAAACAATCCCAAGGTGATGATCTATTGTTCAAACTTCTTAAAAGCCACACAGGCATTGTGTCCGCCAAATCCAAAGGTGTTTGACAGGGCCACCATTACCTTCCTTTCTTTGGCATCATGGAAGGTAAAGTCTAGCTTATTGTCAATTTCCGGATCATCGGTAAAGTGGTTGATTGTAGGTGGCACCACATCATCTTGCACTGCCAGGATGGTGGCGATGGATTCTGCAGCACCTGCTGCACCCAGCAAGTGACCGATCATCGATTTGGTGGAGTTGATGCTGATTTTGTATGCGTGATCGCCAAAGAGCGAAACGATGGCTTTGGGTTCAGCAATATCTCCGAGCGGTGTGGAGGTGCCGTGGGTGTTGATGTGGTCCACATCGGTAATTTTCAGGCCGGCATCTTCAAGGGTGTTCTGCATTACTTTCATCGCGCCGAGTCCATCGGGGTGCGGACTGGTCATGTGATATGCATCTGCTGACATTCCACCGCCAACAACCTCTGCATAGATCTTCGCTCCACGTTTTTTGGCATGCTCCAACTCTTCGAAGATGATGGTTCCGCTACCTTCGCCCAGCACAAATCCGTCGCGATCCTTGTCGAACGGCCTGGAAGCCGTTTTGGGGTCGTCATTGCGCACAGAGATGGCATGCATGGCGCTGAATCCTCCAAGGCCAGCTTCATTGACAGCAGCTTCCGATCCACCGCTGATAAACATATCGGCCTTACCTAAACGAATCAGGTTAAAGCTATCGATCAGGGCATTGGCAGAAGATGCGCAGGCTGAAGTGGTCGTATAGTTTGGTCCACGAAAGCCATATTTAATGGAAATATGACCGGCTGCGATGTCGGCAATCATCTTGGGGATGAAAAACGGGCTGAAGCGAGGCGGTCCGTCTGTCTTGGCATATCCCGACACCTCCTTGAGGAAGGTTTCCAGCCCTCCGATGCCGCTACCCCAGATCACGCCCACGCGATCCTTGTCAATCTGCTCCAGGTCAATGCCAGCATCTTGAATGGCTTCGGCCGTCGACACCATGGCATATTGGGTGAAAGGATCGTACTTGCGCGCTTCCTTGCGGTCAAAGTGATCACCGGGATTAAAGCCTTTGAGTTCACAGGCAAACTGGGTCTTAAACTGTGAAACGTCAAACTTGGTGATTGGGGCGGCACCGCTAACACCCTTCAGGAGGGCTTCCCAATAATCAGGAACAGAGTTAGCAATGGGAGTAAGAGCGCCTAGTCCTGTAACGACTACTCTTTTTAGTTCCATTCCGTTAGGTTTTGTTTAACATCCTAAACAGAGCCCACATGGGTCTTTTCTCATCATGTGCTGAGAATAACACCGCGCATGTGGGCTCCATCTTTAAAATCAACTTAAGCTTACTTGCTTGCTTCTTCAATATGAGCAATCGCTTCACCAACTGTGCTGATCTTTTCGGCTTGATCATCAGGAATGGCCAGGTTGAACTCCTTTTCAAACTCCATAATGAGCTCAACAGTATCCAATGAGTCTGCACCAAGGTCATTGGTAAAACTTGCCTCGGGCGTTACTTCCTTTTCATCTACACCAAGCTTATCAACGATGATAGCTTTAACTCTTGTTGCAATGTCAGACATGGTTTCTCCTTTTT
>PWNO01000115.1 GCA_003557765.1 Bacteroidales bacterium | reverse complement strand
TACCCCGGTCTCATGCATCATGTGCACCAGATGAAAGGTATTTCCACCACCCACCACAATGGCTTCTGCCTGCTCTACTGCCGCCACGGGGTCTGCTTCCTTGTGTACGGATGTTACCCCGTAACCCAGCTTCATGAAAATGTTTTCCACTTTGGAGGTGTAAGCGTCATAAGATATGCTTACACCGGCATAAGGGATGAAAAGCACCTCCTTCACCGATTCTCCCAAAAATGCTTTGATGTGGGGTTTGGTGTACTCAAGATATTCTTCTCCGTAATTTGTTGAATTGCTAATCAATAAAAGTCTCTTTGACATGATTGTAATGTTTTTGATGTGTTTTCAGTACGGACCCGGTTGGTTACATACAATGGCGGGTTCAAAGTTATAACAAAAAAACAGTTTCCTGCATATTAACATGCTTTTCACGGGTTAAACGACAAGGAATTGTCATTTTATATGCAGAAAAAGATTATTTTTGGGCAGTCGTTGACTTGCATTGCTGAATGACCATGTATATTCCGTCCGAAAAAATTGGTGAAGGTAAATTCCGCGAATGTTTTGCCGTAGAAGGAGACTCCGGATTATGCCTGAAACGTTTAAAGCCAAACCTTGGGTTTTTCAAGCGCTTGTATTTATGGGTTCTGCGTCGTCGTTTGCATGAAGAAGAGCAGAAGATTTATGAAAACCTGCCTGCCGAACTGAAGCGCTATTTCAATCCCATTGTCGATATTTCTGATGAGAACCTGTTAACTGCCAGGCCATTGGATTATGACGGGACACATTCCAGGCCGGTAAAGGATTTTGGACAGATTTCGAATGCTGGTTTTTGGGATCAGATCGAGGAGATCGTTGTCTTGTTGGAAAAACATAAAATCTGGTTTTTTGATGTCTTTCAGTCAGGCACAAATATTTTTGCTCAGCGGCTTTCGGAAACAGAATGGAAGCCTGTGATAGTGGATTATAAGCGCATTGGCTGGAAGTCTTTTCCAATGCAGTTCAACCTGCTGTTTGATTCGGAAAAGCGAAAAAAGTTTTACCGCAGCTATCGGCGTTTTGAAGATAGCTTCCGCGCAAAATAAGAGGCCGGAAGCCGGTCTTTTCTGACCCGCTTCCGACCCCGTTTGCCTGTATTATATCCATAACAGGTTAATCCACAACCCTTCAGGCCACCTTTTCTATCATGTCTGCCACGCGGCTGGCATAACCATATTCATTGTCATACCAGGAGACCACTTTTACAAACCTCTCGTTGATCACCTGCGTAAGCAAGGAGTCAACGATTGATGAATGTGTGTTTCCAATGATGTCAGCTGATACGATGGGTTCATCGCAGAACTCCAGGATGCCCTTCATGGGTCCTTCAGCAGCCTGTTTGAGTGCCTTGTTGATGTCTTCTTTGCTCACAGCAGTGTTGAGCTCACAAGTCAGATCAACAACGGAGCCATCCGGTGTGGGTACCCGCATGGCGAATCCATCCATTTTCCCTTTAAGATCCGGAATGACCAGTCCTACAGCTTTTGCTGCACCGGTGGTGGTGGGGATGATTGACATGGCCGCAGCCCGCGCACGACGCAGGTCTTTATGCGGTGAATCAAGGATGATTTGGTCGTTGGTATAAGCGTGGATGGTATTCATCAAGCCATGCTTGATGCCAAATGTGTCGTTGAGGACCTTCGCTACAGGTGCAAGGCAGTTCGTTGTGCATGAAGCGTTCGAAAAAATCTGTTGTTCCGGCTTCAGGTCATGGTCGTTGACACCAAGCACAACAGTCGCATCCACATCATCAGGGGATTTTGATGGGACGCAAAGTACAACCTTGCGCGCGCCGGCTTGCAGATGCTTGCCAACAGTGTCCCTGGTGCGGAAAACACCGGTAGATTCCACTACCACATCGATATTTAAGTCTTTCCATGGGAGATTGACGGGATCTTTCTCCTTGTATACCTTTATCTTTTGGCCGTTCACAACCAGATCATTGCCGTCGGCCTTTACATTGGCAGGAAATTTGCCATGTACAGAATCATATTTTAATAAATGTGCCAGCGTAGCACTGTCAGTCAAGTCATTTACAGCAACGACTTCTACATTTTCGCGCTCCAGGACCGCTTTCAGGGTCAACCTGCCTATGCGGCCAAATCCGTTAATTGCTACTTTAATCTTTTTCATACTCACATCGTTTTAATTATTCAAAAAAGGGATGTAAAGATACAAAAAATGGGAGACTGCAGAAAAGCAAATGGCACATGACCAATGAAACGGTTGCGTCTGTTGCGGCGCTGCTGCACTACGTACCCAAGAAATTATTCATTATCTTTGCATGGCACAAAATAAATGGAGTTCAACTTAGTTATTACACTATAAAACAACCCAATAAACAAACCGCCCATGTTACTTTCATTTTTGTTAAACATTCAGACAGGCACAGAGGAGGCCCTGACTGATACTTTAGCACATGCTGAGGCCGAACTGGCCGAGCCCACATTATCTTTCTGGAGCCTGGCCCTCAAGGGGGGCTTTGTGATGATTCCATTGGCCATTTTATCGATTGTGGCCATATACATTTTCATAGAGCGATATTTTGCCATTAGCAGGGCTTCCAATGAGGAAACCAACTTCATGAACAACATTCGCGATTTTATTCATAATGGGCGGATAGACTCAGCCAGGTCGTTGTGCCGGAACAACCAGTCGCCAATCGCACGGATGATCGCAAAAGGCATTGTGCGTATCGGCAGGCCGCTTGGCGATATCAATGCCGCCATTGAGAATGTAGGCAAGCTGGAGATAGCCAAGCTGGAAAAGAACATTGCAGTACTGGCTACGGTGGCTGGAGCGGCACCTATGCTTGGATTTCTTGGCACGGTGATGGGCATGATCAGGGCATTTTTCAATATGGCGCAGGCCGGCCCGAATATTGACATCAGCTTGCTTGCCGGTGGTATTTATGAGGCGATGATTACCACCATGACAGGACTGGCAGTGGGCATCATTGCCTTTATTTGTTATAACATCCTGGTGGCTCGTATTGAAAAGGTCGTCTTTATGCTGGAAGCCAGGGCTACTGAGTTTATGGACCTGTTGCACGAGCCTGCCTCTTAATACATTCTTGCCGGAAATGCCTGCGTTTTGGTATATATCCGGGTGCTTTCGGCGAGTATCATCAGACTGAGGTTTTTGCAGTGAAAGAAATTGTGATATCATGGCTATAAAAGCAAGAAATAAACGCAACCTGCAGTTCAACATGGCATCCATGTCTGACCTGGTATTTTTGTTGTTGATATTTTTTATGTTGACATCTACACTGGTTGCACCAAGTGCCATCAACTTGTTGCTGCCATCAAGTGACAGTCGTTCCATGGCGCCGCAAACGATTAACGTGCACATCAATGAGAACAGGCAGCTGTTTTTAGAGGCAGATCCGGTTGACCTGGATGGTTTGCAGGAAGGATTACTCGTTTCCCTCGATGGGATAAATGACGGTACGGTTGTTTTGCGTGCTGACCACTCCGTACCTGTTCAGGACATTGTGAACGTCATCGATGCGGTAGAAAGCATGAATACTGCATATGGATTTCGTCACCGGGTGATATTGGCCACGCAGCCAAGACAATAAATGCAAGTTAATGATCATGGAAGCATCCAGAAATATAGACAAGACGCGTGCATTGGCAGGAACGGCTATTTTTCATGCTGTGATCCTGATCGCCTTCTTGCTATTTGGACTGACACCACCTGAAATACCTCAGGAGCGTGGTGTACTGATCGCTTTGGGCTATACGGACGAAGGTGTCGGTGACCGGCAGCCGCTGACGGCTTCTCCGCCTGAGCCTGCACCTGCACCAGCCTCACAACAGACGGAGCCGGATCCGGTCGGTCGCTGCCGCGTCCGGTTCCTCCGGATCGTGAACGCGATCGAGCGCTCTGAGCCCCTTGCGGTAGTGGCCGACGGCGTCCTCGAACGCCGCCGACCCGATCGCATCGTCGGCCGCACGCTCACACGCCACCGCCGCCTCGACGGATCGGTCGACACCGGCATTGAGG
>PWNO01000262.1 GCA_003557765.1 Bacteroidales bacterium | reverse complement strand
TCTGCGTCGGTCAGGCTTTCGGTTCCGAAACGCATGAGCCGCTCCCTTGGCTGTTCGTCCTCTGAAAGGTCGCGAACCATTCGCCTTGGCCGGTCATCCCGGTTCAGGTCATAGATTTTTGGTTTGTAAGCTCTCACGATGTTATGATAAAATGAAGATTAACGGTTGTGGATGACAATCATGCCTGATGACATCAGGTCAGGCCCAGATCAGGGCAAGGTCACGACCACACCAGAACCAGGTCAACAATCTGCCGTTCTGTGATGTCTGGCAGAAGTATCCCTTATCCAGCGGAATTTTGCCAGTTAACCGGTCTTCTGCTCCCGAGGCGCCTCTTGCACTATAGAGCGCCAACCCCATCCACCCTTACAGAATATTTTTCTCCATTTTGTAATGCGGACCGATTTTGTCAATATGGAACTCTTCTGATACCGTTTTGTAGCCCATTCTTTTGTAGAAGGAAACGGCGCCGGTCCGGGCGTTGCACCAGATCCGTGCTCCGGCAATGTCCGTTTGCGCCGACGCATGCTCCCTGAGGCGGTCCTCCGCAAAGAGCAGCAGTTGTTTTCCAACTCCTTTGTGCTGCCAGTTCCGCTCCGTGGCCATGCCGCGCAGCTGCCAGGCGGGGTAAGCGCCGGTGGATGTTTTGATGAGTGTAAGACAACCGATCATCCGGTCACCGATACAGGCGGAAAAGTGCCTGGTTTCGGGGTCATTATCTTCTGGAAAGTGTGCGGAGTCGATGGGCTTGCCGGCCCGCAATTCACGTGCCCGTAATGCAAGGATCGCTTCAGCGGAGGTCTCGCGGAACCGGATCTCGTTCATTCTGCCATCATCAGTATCCACCTTCATCAGTATTCGTCTCCATCAGGATCCGCCGCCCATCAGCGGTTCGTCGAGGGCACGGAGGCTGGCGTTGGGCAGCCCCCCGGGGAAGTTTGTCTTGGAAAGCTCAATCGCCTTGATCACGATTTCAAGGTGGCGCTCTTTGGAGTTCTGGTAGAAAGATTGTGCGGATCCACCCAGTTTCGGCTTGCCGTGCAATGGTTTGTCGCTAATACACAACAGTGTGGCATTGGGTATCCGGTATCGGAACCCGTTGGTGGCGACGGTGGCCGACTCCATGTCGATGGCAATGCTGCGGCTGACATGGATTTCCTGCACAACGCGGCGTTTCATGAACTCCCAGTTGCGGTTGTCGATAGTGTAGACCGTGCCCATCCGGTAGGTCATCTTTTCCTCCTCAAGCACCGACTGGAGGTGGTAGTTGAGCATGTTGTTCGGGATGATGGGAACGTTCTTGGGCAGGCTCGCATCCAGCACGCCATCCGCCCGCATGTACCCGGATGCCAGCACAAAATCTCCGATTTCCTGGTGGTTGCGCAGGCCTCCGCAATGTCCAACCATGATCATGAGATCCGGGCGCAGTACCGCGATGTGATCGGTAATCGTCTTGGCGTTGGACGGCCCGACACCTATGTTGATAAGCGTAAGACCAAGATTGTCCTTTACCTTATGGTGGTAGGCCGGCATCTGGACGTTGCGTGCCGGCCTCACGCAGTCGGGGTAGCGCTGTTTGAACACTTCCACGTGCATATCATAGTTGGTGAACATGATATAGCGCTGAAAATCGCAAGCGTCGGTACCGGTATAGTGCTGCAGGCGGTCAAGCGACAGGTCCATGCGTTCGGCGCGAAAGAGGAACAGTTTTTTCTTGGTAAAGTCCCAGTGGTCTTCATCGATCGCATCCAGAAGTTTGGGATCGTTGAGGGAGACGCACTGGCGGGACGGGGATATGGTGACCTCGGCACCGGCACGGACCAGTTTGGCCAGTTCGCGTTTGAGATACCAGCGGTAGACTTCGGGTTTGGCGAACTCGCCTTCGATCACGGGGTTGTGTTCGGACCAGGACCGTGTCACCTTCATTTTCGGATAGTATCCATCCATGTAGATCTTGTCCATGAGATCACAGGCCTCATCGATCTGTCCGAGCAGGGTTTCCTGGTCGGCGTCGGAGTCGCTTATGGTGAGATTGGGCGAATGTGTCATAAGGGATTGTGTATGGTGCCTCGGGTGTGGCGGACAGGCCGGGGCTTGGTGAAGAATTCCGCCGTATTCACCGGTCTGATCCAAATTCACGTGGAACACAAGATAGGTTGTTTCTGCCTATGGATTCAAATGGGATGTTGGCGCGGGAACGGAACCGGATCATGAAAATCAGGGTTTGCATCTGTAAGGATTAAGGACTTTTTTGGTCTTTAAAAGAAACAGCAAATTCAAAACAAAGCACTGGAGGATAGGGAAATGATCAAGCCTGGTGAGAAAATCGACACATCAGTTAGACTGGACATTGTGGATGGCGGTGAGCAAAAAAGCGTCGCTTTATCCGAGCTTCTGGACCGTCCGGTTATTGTTTCGGTGTATATGAAAAACAATACTGGTGGATGTGACCGGCAGAACAAAAGCCTGGCTGAAAAGTCGGAGGAGATACTGGAAAAAGGGTACAAAGTAGTTGCGATCAGCAAAGATTCCTGCAATTCTCACAAAAAGTACGCTGAGAAACTGGGAATTGGCTATATTCTTGCCTCTGATCCGGAGCATGAATTCGCAAAAGCAACGGATTCGCTGGTCGAGAAAAAAATGTACGGCAAGACTTTTTTCGGCCCGTCCCGTTCTGCCTATTTTATTGATACGGATGGAACTGTCAAAGCCGTTATCGAGAAGGTCGATACGGCCGGACACGCCGATGAACTGTTGAAAAAAATTGACGAACTGGACTCCTGAGCGGTGGCTGTGTCGGATGGCACGCGGTCTGCCCGGGTTCCTGCCCGTCAAAAGTACGAAAACGGCCTGGTTGCTGTAGTTGCCACTTTGTTGTATATATTGTGGATGGTGTTGACGATGCATACTGTCATGAATACGGTACACGGGCCTGAATCATTAAATTTTGACGTTACGGATGAAATCGCTCATAATAGTCGAGTCGCCGACCAAAGCGAAAACCATTAAAAAATTTCTGCCGAAATCCGTCTCCGTGGATTCCTGCAACGGTCATATCCGCGACTTGCCGGCATCGGCAAAGGAGATTCCCGCGAAGTTGAAAAAGAACAAATGGGCCAACCTCGGGATCGACGTTGACAATGATTATGAGCCGTTGTATGTGGTTTCTCCGCAAAAGAAAAAGACGGTTACGCGCCTGAAGAAGCTCATCAAGGAGGCCGATGAGCTGATCCTGGCGACAGATGAAGACCGTGAAGGCGAGGGAATCTCCTGGCATATCATTGATGAGCTGAAACCAAAGATCCCGGTCAAGCGAATGGTTTTCCACGAAATCACGGAAGATGCCATTCAGCATGCGTTGCGAGAATTCCGGGATATCAACATGGATCTTGTGGATGCCCAGGAGGCTCGACGGGTCGTGGACCGTTTGGCCGGATACACGATATCCCCGTTGCTGTGGAAGAAAATCGGACCGGGCTTGTCGGCCGGAAGGGTTCAGTCGGTTGCCGTTCAGCTGCTGGTGAACAGGGAGCGGGAGCGAATGCGGTTCCGAAGCGGGAGTTACTGGGATCTGAAAGCGGTGCTGAGCAAAACCGAAGCATCAGAGCAGAAGGAGAACGGGACTTTCGAAGCGGAGATGACGCACCTTGATGACCGGCGGCTTGCCAGCGGAAAGGATTTTGACGAATCCACGGGCAAGCTGAAGAAACCGGACAAGCTGGTCCTGCTGGACAAGGAGCAGGCGGAGAGTTTGCAGAAGGAGCTTGCAGCAGCGCAATGGAGCGTCAAGAGCGTTGCGTCAAAAACCCAGAAAAGGACTCCGGCTCCGCCATTTATCACTTCTACGCTTCAGCAGGAAGCCAACAGGAAATTCGGTTATTCGGCCAGGGACACGATGCGCATTGCCCAAAAGCTTTATGAGGAAGGGTATATCACCTATATGCGTACCGATTCAACGAACCTGTCCAACCAGGCCATAAAGGCGGCCCGTTCTGCAGTAGAGCGCATGTATGGCGAAGACTATCTGAGTCCGAAAGTGCGAACCTACTCG
>PWNO01000171.1 GCA_003557765.1 Bacteroidales bacterium | reverse complement strand
TGGTGGCCACAGGTGTCCCGAAAACCATCGACAATGATGTGGGCGACAGTGAGTTCAAGCTTATAGATCACACTCCCGGATATGGCAGTGTGGCCAGATACTGGTCGCATATCATCCAGAATGCCAACGAAGAGAACATGGGTTCATCGCCAGCCGATCCGGTGCTGGTGATACAGGCAATGGGGCGGAAAATAGGGTTTATTCCTGCCGCAGCGCGTCTTGCTGACCCTGACAGGAAAATGCCTTTGCAGATCTACCTTACCGAATCAGGGGTTACACTGGAACAGATGGCCGACAATATCAATGATCAGCTCAATAAGGATGGCCGTTGCATTGTAGTTGTAAGTGAGGGCTTTGATGTGGGTGACATAGGAGAGATAAAGGATGCATTCGGGCACACCTCATTCGGATCAAGCAAGGTGTCGGTCTATCAGAGTATTGTCAATTATCTTAACAGCAAAGGAATCAAGGCCAGGGGTGCGGCCAGGGGACAGGTTATGGGTACTGATCAGCGCGATACCATGATCTATGCTTCAACTGTTGATCTTGAGGAAGCCTACAAGGTGGGACAGAAAGCCGTTGATATTGCCCTTAACGAAGGAAACGGCTGGATGGCAACCATACTGAGGGAGCCGGGATTTATTTATAATGTCAGATATGATAAGGTGCCTCTTGAGAAGGTGGCCCTGTCGGAGAGATTCTTTCCAAAGGATTGGATTGCGCCCGGAGGCATTGATGTAACAGATGCCTTTGTACGCTATGCCAGGCCGCTGATTGGCGAGGACTGGGTGTCGGTGCCCCTCATTGGGGGCATACAGAGGTTTGCCCGCCTTTTGCCTCTGTTTGCAAAGAAAAGACTCCCCGAATATATGCCCCAGGCTTATTGATCCGGGATTGCATTTCTGGCTTTCGCGGAAATATGCATTCGGCGCAAACTGGATATAAATAACATACAATAGAATAAGTACAACAATAATTTAAATTTAATAACCAGGATCATGTCACAATCACACAATTTACAGGATCAGCTCAAAAACCTCCAGCCGCAGAAGGAATTCTTCATTGGTATTGATTCCGACGGGTGTGTTTTTGATACAATGGAGATCAAACAGAAGGAATGCTTTTGTCCGAATTTCATCAGATTTTACAATCTGCAGAGGATTTCAAAATATGCCCGTGAAACCTGGGAGTTTGTGAATCTTTACTCCAAAACAAGGGGAGTAAACAGGTTAAAGGCATTGCTGGAGGCGGTAAAGCTGTTGCATGAGAGGAAAGAGGTAAAAGCCAGAAAAGCCGCCCTGCCCGATATGAGTGCTCTCGCAAAATGGGTGTCGAAAGAGACCAAACTCGGTAATCCGGCCCTGGAGAGTTATGCCGCGCAGGTAAATGATCCCCGGATAACACTGACATTACAGTGGTCAAAAAAGGTAAATCAGGATATTGCCGACATGGTATACGGCATCAACCCCTTTCCGCTGGTTGAAGAGTCGCTTGCAAAGCTTACCACAAAAGCTGATTCCATAGTGGTATCCCAGACTCCTGTCGAGGCTTTGAAAAGAGAGTGGGAAGAGAACGATGTTGATAAATATGTTCACGTGATAGCGGGTCAGGAGTATGGTACCAAGACGGAACATCTTGCACTTGCAGCAAAGGGTAAATATCCTGACAACAAAATTCTCATGATAGGAGATGCCCCCGGCGATTATAAGGCTGCAACATCCAATGGTGTACTGTTCTATCCGGTTAACCCGGGCCATGAAGAGGAGTCGTGGACAGGTTTTACAATGAAGCCCTGGAGAGGTTTTTCAGCGGAAACTACCAGGGTGATTATGAAGACAGTCTTATTGAAGAGTTCAACAGTTACCTGCCGGAGAAGCCTTCGTGGTAACAAATAATAGTTACCCGCCGGTAAGATCAGGGATATCAATGCAGTCAGACACTCAGGGTAAGGCGTTGGCTTTGGAATAACAAGGTTGAACTAAACATTAGAAATAACAAATAAATTGCTGTTATGCTATATTTTGCGCGTGGTTCGGAAAACGATACACTCACATCGCATGATCTGCAGAGTGGTTTGAATGAAGCCCTGGATAAACTTGGCAGCAGGAAAAAAGTTCTTGCCATTCCGCCCGATTTTACCCGGTACCACTCCCGTGCCGGTGAACTGACATCCTGTCTTTACAATTATTACGGTAAAGCGCTTACTGATGTTCTGCCTGCACTGGGTACCCATTTTGCGATGACCGGTGAAGAGATCGAAAAGATGTTTCCCGGTGTTCCTGATTCTCTTTTCAGGGTACATAAATGGAGGACCGATATAGTTACACTTGGTGAGGTGCCGGGCAGCTTTCTGAGTGAGGTGTCAGAAGGAAGGGTTGATTACCCCTGGCCGGCCCAGGTCAATAAGCTGCTTGTTGACGGAGATCATGACCTGATACTGTCGATCGGACAGGTGGTGCCCCACGAGGTTACCGGTATGGCAAACTATAATAAGAATGTGCTGGTCGGCACCGGTGGTGCTGAAGGGATCAACAAGAGCCATTTTCTCGGTGCCGCTTATGGAATGGAAAGGATGATGGGTAGGGCTGATACTCCTGTGCGTAAGGTGCTTAACTATGCATCGGATAAATATACTGCCCATCTTCCAATAGTTTATGTGCTCACAGTAGTGGGTACAGGTGGAGATGGTAAACTTAAAACCCGGGGGTTGTTCATTGGTGATGATCATGAGTGTTTTTATAAGGCGGCGGAGTTGTCGCTTAAGGTAAACTTTACCATGCTGGAGAAACCGCTGAAGAAAGTGGTGGTCTATCTGGATCCAGATGAGTTCAAAAGCACCTGGCTCGGCAACAAAAGCATCTACCGCACAAAAATGGCGATTGCTGACGGAGGGGAGCTTATCGTGCTGGCACCGGGACTCCGGCAGTTTGGAGAGGACAGTGAGATTGACAGTTTGATCCGCCGATACGGCTACCTCACAACACCTGAGATCCTTAAGCTTGTTGATGAGAATGAAGATCTCAGGGGTAATCTGAGCGCTGCGGCCCACCTGATACACGGTTCAACTGAAGGGCGGTTCACCGTCACCTATTGTCCGGGCCATCTGAGCAGTGAAGAGATCAGTGCTGTTAACTATTCATACGGGAGTCTGGATGAAATGACCGGGAAATATGACCCCCGGCTCCTTAAGGATGGAATTAATATCACTGCTGACGGCGAGGAAGTATTTTATATATCCAATCCCGCGCTGGGTTTATGGTCTTCGCGCGACAGGTTTGAAACTGGCTGTAAACCATAATGATCAGTTCCGGGCTAGCCCGGGTTTTATAATGATTAAGATCGTTGCAGATAATAAGATCCCGTTCCTCAGAGGTGTACTTGAACAGTGTGCCCGTATCGTCTATTTCCCCGGAAGGGAAATATCAAAGGAGCATATCGGTGATGCCGATGCGCTTATTGTGAGGACACGGACCAGGTGCGACAAGCGGCTTCTCGGCGGTACGCCGGTCAGATACATTGCCACTGCCACCATAGGCTTTGACCATATTGACACCGGTTACTGCAGCGCAAACGGTATCGCATGGAGCAATGCCCCGGGCTGCAACTCCGGATCGGTAATGCAGTATATTGCTTCTGCACTGGCCTCTGTTTCAGATAATGACGGTAGAAGATTCGGAGATCTCACGCTGGGAATTGTGGGTGTTGGGCATGTCGGGAAAAAAATTGAGAAGCTGGCGCGCATACTGGGAATGAGGGTTTTGCTGAATGATCCTCCCAGGGAGAGGGCTGAGGGCAGGGGTAGCTTTGTTCCGCTTGAAGCTCTTCTTGAGGGATCGGATATTGTTACCATGCATGTGCCGCTTAACCGGGAGGGGGAGGACTGTACGGTACATATGGCGGACAGCGGTTTTTTCGGCAGGATGAGAAAGGGAGGCTGGTTTATCAACACAGCAAGAGGTGAGGTAATGAATTCCCGGGCACTTCTTGAGGCACTCCGGAGCGGACATCTTGCAGGCACCGTTATTGACGTGTGGGAAAATGAACCTGTTATTGACAGGG
>PWNO01000274.1 GCA_003557765.1 Bacteroidales bacterium | reverse complement strand
GGGTGTAATCCTGGCTGCTACCGATCTACTCAGCAGCAATCCGGATC
The DNA here is from genome assembly GCA_003557765.1 of Bacteroidales bacterium. The sequence continues at coordinate 4,027 of PWNO01000274.1, read as the reverse complement.
CAAACGAAGAGGAGATCAAACACGCCATTGCCGGAAACCTTTGTCGCTGCACCGGATACACCTCTATCATCAAAGCCATACAATCCTGTAATGACAGGGCTTGACCTGTCAACCCAAAATATAAAAGACCAATGAAACACCAATACATCGGAAAGCCTGTCGTTAAGGTTGACGGAAAAGACAAGATCAGCGGTGCGGCTCAATTCACCGACGACATAGATTTTGGACCCGATCTGCTGTATGCAGAGATCGTGGAAAGCGTTCACGCACATGCAATCATCACCGGAATCGACACGGAAGAGGCGATGCAGGTTCCTGGTGTGCTTTCAGTAGTCACAGGCAAGGACTTCCCTTACAAATTTGGCTTGTATATGAAAGACCGGTACATTTTTGCCCAGGACAGGGTTCGCTTTTTTGGGGAGCAGATCGCTGCCGTGGTAGCCAGAACTCCGCGAGCGGCAAAACGAGGTGCCGAACTGGTACGAGTGCACTACAAGCCACTACCCAAGGTGACCAGCCAAATTAGCGCCCTGGAGACTGACACTGAACTCATCCATCCCGGACTTAAAAATTATCCGCACGTGCCCTGGTTCTTCCCAAAGGCGCAAACCAACATTGCCCATCAAAGAAAAATCCGAAAGGGGGATGTTGAAAAAGCGTTTGCAGAATCAGATTATGTGCTTGAAGATGAATATTTTGTTCCCCGGTTCTCCCATTGCGCCATAGAGCCACATGCTTGTGTGGCAAAGTATGATCTTTCGGGAAGGCTCACGGTATGGGCTTCGTCGCAATCGCCACATACTCAGCGCCACCTGTTTGCTGAGGCACTGGCCCACATGGGCATTACCCATAATGATGTCAGGGTGATTGCGCCTTATGTTGGAGGAGGATTTGGTTCAAAGGCGGGTGTGACAATGGAGATCATGGCTGCTGCTATTGCCACTCAAAACCCGGGACATCCGGTCAAGATCATGTGGACCCGTGAGCGGGAGTTTTACAACACCTATCAACGCCTGGGTGTGGTCACCAAGGTAAAAATGGGCGTCAGCAAGGAGGGCAGGATAAAAGCGCTGAAACACGACCTTTACTGGGATGCCGGAGCCTATGTGGAATATGGTGCCAATGTGGTGAATGCTGTCGGGCTTTCGGCAATCGGGCCTTACAAGATTGATCACGTGGCGATCGACAGCTATTGTATTTACACAAATCTGCCCCCGGGTGGGCCATACAGGGGATTTGGTTATTCAGAGTTTCTGTTCGGACTGGAAACCCATATCGATAGGATTGCGGGGCATTTGAAGATGGACGCCGTAAAACTCCGGATTTTGAATGGGATCAAAGAGGGAGACACCCTCGCATACGGCGCACAAATGAATCCCAGCGGATTGCACCAGGCCATAGAAAAGACAGCAAAAGCAATTGAATGGGGCGTGGGGGAGCAGTCAAATGACCCCGACATAAGGATTGGCAAAGGTTTTTCCCTCTTTTGGAAAGCACCGGCCATGCCACCCAATGCCTCCTCATCCTGCTTTTTGAAGTTAAATGAGGATGCCAGTGCCAACGTGATGATATCCGGAATGGACATCGGCCAGGGACTGCTTACCGTTATGGCCCAGATCGCATCGGAGGTGCTTACCATCAACCCGAAAAAGATCCGGGTTGAAACGCCCGACACAGACAGGAACCCTTATGAATGGCAAACGGTTGCTTCGCACGTTACCTGGGGATGCGGAAATGCTGTTAAAAAAGCAGCCCTCGATGCACGTGACCAGATCTTTGACACGGTTTATCGGGCAAAAGGGATCCCGAAAGACAAGCTTTACCTTCAGGATGAAACGGTGAGGTCGGAGCTTGACCCGGACTTTATTCTGCCACTGAAGGATTTCATGATCACGGGCATCCAGGTTGAGGACGGCTCTTTCAGAGGTGGCCCCATACTGGGCCGCGGGATGTTCATGCCGGAGTTCACCACTGCAAAGGCAGACCCGGAAACAAGCCAGGGCGGCCATCCGAACGTGCATTATACCGTAGGTGCAGCGGCCATCAAGCTGGAAGTTAACATCAAAACGGGAAAAGTAAAGGTCTTGAAGGTGGTAGAGGCCATTGATGCCGGAAAGGTGTTGAACCCCTCCCTGGCTGAAGGACAAATCATCGGGGGAGTGCTGCAAGGGATTTCCACCGTGCTGTATGAAGACATGCGTTTTGATCACAGGGGAAAGATGCTAAACCCCAACTTCACCGATTACAAGATACCAACGGCCCTGGACATTCCCGATGAGGTGGTTCCCATTTTCGTGGAGGTTGCACAGCCCGACGGCCCATATGGTGCGCGCGGAATCGGTGAACACCCGATGATTCCGGTTGCCCCGATGATTGCCAATGCCATTTATGATGCTATCGGGATCCGGATAAAATCACTGCCCATCACCGCTGAAAAGATTTTTCTTAAGCTATTAACCAAAGAAGAACGCTGAACACTCGAAGCTTGAAGGCCGATCTGAGAACGGAGATCTGAGAACGGAGATCTGAGAACGGAGATCTGAGAACGGAGATCTGGGAGTGGAGAACTGAGAGCCAGAAGCGAAGAAATGATCTATTAACAATTAACAATTAACAATTAACAATTTATAATTAACCATTAAAACTTGTCCTTAGATACTCTAAACTGCAATAATAATGAAACTACCACTGGAGAATGTTAAGATCCTGGATTTGACGCGTGTGCTTGCGGGTCCTTTTTGTACAATGATACTGAGTGACCTGGGGGCCGAAGTGGTGAAATTGGAAATGCCTGTTACGGGTGATGATGCCCGCAGTTTCGGACCGTTTAAAAACGGGAAAAGCCTTTACTTTGTCAGCATCAACAGAAACAAAAAAAGCATCTCTCTGAACCTGAAATCAGAAAAAGGGAAGAAGATCTTCAAGCAGCTGCTGCCGCAGTTTGACATTCTGGTTGAAAATTTCAGACCAGGAACAATGGAAAGGCTCGGACTCGGTTATGAAACGCTTAAAGAGCTGCATCCCGGACTCATCTATGCAGCCTCATCCGGTTTCGGACACAGTGGTCCCTACAGTGAAAGACCCTCATATGACATTCTTGCGCAAGCAATGGGTGGCATTATGAGCATAACAGGATGGCCCGACTCGCCACCTACACGGGTAGGGATGTCGCTCGGCGATATCACCGCATCGCTTTACACCGCCATCGGCATCAATGCCGCGCTCTATCATAGAACACGCACCGGTCTTGGCCAAAAAATAGACATTTCGATGCTCGACTGCCAGGTCTCCATACTTGAAAATGCATTAACACGGTTCCAGGTAGAAGGGAAATCTCCAAATCCTATCGGCAACCGCCATCCGACCATCACCCCCTTTCAGGCTTTTAAAGCTTCAGATGGGTATTTTGTGATTGCCGTAGGTAATGACAATCTTTGGAAAACTTTTTGCAAAGCGATCCAGCGCGAAGATTTGGTTGATGACCCCAGATTCAGTACCAACGGATTCAGGACACAGAACGTGGATGCGCTGACCGCCATCCTCGAACCGTTTTTTGTTCAAAAAACTTCCGGTGAGTGGTTAAAGATCATTGAGGATGCCAAAATCCCTTGCGCTCCCATCAATACGGTTGATAAACTGTTCGACGACCTGCAGATACAGGCACGGAACATGATCGTGGATGTGTACGACAAAGAGGCGGGCGACATCAAGATTGCTGGAAATCCATTAAAGATGTGCAACGTACCCGAAACAAGCAAACGCGATCCGGCTCCCGACATTGGCGCAAACAACCTGGAAATATTGAGTCAGCTGTCCGGAATGGACGCAGAAACCATCCGTAAACTTAAGGATGAAGGCGTTGTTTAATGGTTAATTGTTGATTGTTAATTTTTGATTATCAATTGTTAATGTTGGATGTTGTGTATGAATGGTCGCCTGTTACAAATATTGGAAAAGCTGAAGGGGGAAGAGATGGATCTTTTTTCTTATTTGGATGGATTGTGTGACGAAATTGAGAAGGAAGATG